>JABMRP010000937.1 GCA_013202535.1 Planctomycetota bacterium | reverse complement strand
GGGCTCTCGTTCATTGCCCATAAGGAGGGCAACTGGCGAACCGATACGTCGTACGCGGCGTTGAATCCTTACGTCAATCGTCCCGGTCCCGAGAGCGATCTCCTGATGCTTAACCCCATGGAGTATCACGCCTCGACCAGCGAACTGATCCAACGGCTCAAAAAGGGCCATCACGGTGTGAAGCTCGACACCGAAGCTTGGGAGCGGCTGCACACGTGGATCGATCTCAACGCGCCGTATCGCGGCATGTGGAATAATTCCCAATTCGAGAAACGTCGTCTCGAGTTGGCCACGCTCTATGCCGGGTTGCTCGACAATCCCGAGGAAGAGCATCGCCTCACGATGGCCTCGCTGAAGGAAGAAGAGGCGGTCGAGCCGATACTGCCCGAGAAAGTCGAAAAGCCGGCTCCCGACGGTCTGAAGGCGGGCGGCTTCCCCTTCGACGCCAATCGCGCCAAGCAGCTTCAGGGCGACAACGCCACGATGGAAATCGAATTGGCCGACGGCCTGATGATGAAGTTGGTCCGCATTCCCGCGGGTGAGTATGTCATGGGTAGTCAAGCGGGATTGCCCGACGAACAGCCGCGAGCGGTCGTGAAGTTTGCCAAGCCGTTCTGGATGGCCGTGACCGAAACGACCAACCAGCAGTACGGAGCGTTTGACCCGGTCCACGACACGCGCTATCTCGACGAAGATGGCAAAGACCATGCGGTGCCCGGTTATATCGCCAACCATGTGAATCAGCCGGTCGCCCGTATTTCGTGGCGGGAAGCAACGAGATTCTGCGAGTGGTTGTCGAAGAAGTCGGGCAGGAAGGTCCTGCTTCCGACCGAATCGCAATGGGAGTGGGCCGCCCGCGCCGGAAGCGAGAAGCAGTTTTTCTATGGCGACGAGAACACGGATTTCTCGAAGTGGGCCAATCTGGCCGACGCCAGCCGTCGGGTGACGTACACCAGTTGGGACGGCGGAAGCAAGATTCATCGCCGCCGTCCGTATGGCGGCACCTTCCCGCTTCGCGACGACCGCTTCACCGACAAGTGGTTTGTTGTCGATTACGTCGCCCAAAACGATGCCAGCCCGTTCGGACTGTACGACATGGTGGGCAACGTCAGCGAATGGACCCGATCGGACTATCGGGCGTATCCTTACACCGACCGCGACGGCCGTAACGGCGGCGATGTAAAACGCACGAAAGTCGCCCGCGGCGGCAGTTGGGACGATCGCCCCAAGATGTCCGGCTCGACGGTACGCTTCGAGTACGAGTCGTATCAGAAAGTCTACGACGTCGGCTTCCGCGTGATCGTGGAAGAATAGACCGCAAAGTGGCCCTCTCGCTCCGCCCCCCGGCAAAGCCGGGGGCTGGGCTACTCCTGATCTGGCGTGCCGAAGACCGGGGTGCCGAAGGGGATTTCTTGCTCTTGGGTCACCGCCGTATCCATCGACGTGACGACCCAACCATCCGCTTGGGCGACCAGCACCCACCGCTGGATTTCGTCGCGGTCGGCAAACGTGATCTTCACTTCCAGGGCGACCTGATCCGGGGCGGGGTCGTCCTGGCGGGTGATGCCGAAATTCTCGATCCCCGCGGCCCAAGAGCGAAGGTCTTCGCCGAATTGCCGGGCGCCCACTTGGTTTTTCACGGCCAGCGACTCGGCCTTCAGCTTTCCCTCGACCAACCGCAAGTAAGCGGCGGCGTCCCCCGCTTCGGCCGCATCGAACAGGGCGTTGACGGTCGCCTCGGGTGTCTCGGGCAGCCGATCGCGGCCGCGGAAGAAGAAAGCCACACCGATCAACAGGCCGATCAGGGCGATTTGCAGGGCACGTTTCTTCACGGTCCGGCCTCGATGATTCCCAAGTCGACCGCACGGCCCGTCTCGCCGTCGACCACGATCTTCTTCACCCGGGGGAGCACTTCTTCGGCCGTTTCCAGGATCAATCGCAACGCGGCAATTTGCCGGCCCGTGGCCAGCGCCTCCCGTTGCTTGAGAAATCGGGCCGCCTCGCCGTCGGCCGTCCGGCGAATCTCATACGCTTCGGCCTCGGCGGCCAGAGCGATCCCGTTTTCCTCGCTTCGGGTTTGCGCTTCCCGTTCGGCGGCGTATTTCAGGGCGACGTTTTGCATCCGCTGGCGGTCTTCCCGGGCACTGTTGACGTCGCGAAACGCTTCCTCGACCGGTGGCGGCGGCCCCACGTCTCGAAGCGCCACGGCCGTCACCCGAACCCCAGCGCCGTAGTCGTCCAGTGCCGCTTGGGTCGCGTCGCGAACTTCGTTCTGAATGAGCAGGCGGTCGACGGTCAACACCTTGTCGACCGGGCGCGAGGCCACGGCGGAGGTCAGCGCGGCGGCCGCCGTGTTGTGGACCAGCGTGGCAACGTCGGCCGTATTGAAGAGATACTCGCCCGGGGCGTCGAGCCGCACGTGGTACTGCACGATCGCCGAAACCAGAATCAGATTGCGATCGCCGCTGAGGCACTCCGCTTCCGACGGCTGACCGCGCCGGCCGAGTGTCTGCTCGGTTAGCGTGGTTCGCACGGCCACCTGCTTGCTCTCGATCATCCGAACCCGATCGACCCGATCCAGCGGATACGGCAAACCGAAGTGCAACCCCGGATCGCGCGACTCCGGCAGCGCGCGACCGCAGCGGCGAACGATCGCCTTCTCTCCCGGTTGCACCGAATAGAACCCGGTCGCCGCGTAAGCCGCCGCCAGACATATCGCCAGCGCCGGCCACGAGACCCGCCGCCGGGCGCCTCGGGCGTGTGCGTGATGATGCTGATGGGG
>JABMRP010000095.1 GCA_013202535.1 Planctomycetota bacterium | reverse complement strand
CGAAATCAGCCGGCAAGAAAAGTCCAGTTCAGCAACTGCTCACGAAAATGGACAGTTACTCCGTGTGCCGTCCGCCCCGTAGCACCAAAGTCACGTACGGTGGGACAAGCGCAGCGCCGGCCCACCATGAATTCTACTCGATCGGTTCATCCGGTTCGGCCAGCGTTTCGTCCAGCAGATCCTGCAAACCGAATTGGCCGGCGAGTCGGCGGATGGCGTTCTTCTCCGACTCGCTGGCCAATCGAACGATCTGGCGCAGGTCTCGACGGCTCTTGTGGCTGCCTTTACTGATCCACACCAACTTCGACACTGCCACGTCCGCCCGACACGCGACGGGCACGTGCATTCCCTCGAAGACCTCAAGCATCTCCGAACGCTCCAACTCACCGGGTATCAACTCGCGGGGATAGACGTCCAGCTTCAATGCTTCGTTGGTGTCGAGTAACTGAAACATCCCCTTCTGGTCGACTGCCGTGCGGACGGCCGCTTCGCCGAAGAGGAAGTCTGTTCGACTCAGCGCTTCCAGAAACGACTCCAGTTGCCGGGAGACGGCCCGGTTGTCAATCACGAGATCCACATCCTGCGTCATTCGCGGTTCGCCGTAGGCGATCGTGGCGATGCCGCCGGTCAGATGGAAGCGGATTTCCAGCGACTGGAAGATGTCAATCGCCTTGCAGAGCGTCTCGCGGAATGCGTCAATCGGAAACACTTGCGAGCCTCCGCTCGATCATCGCCCTTGTCCTGGGATCGGCTCCGTATTGCCGCAGAGCCACTTCCCATTTCAACCGCTCCGGATCCATCGGACCGAGTTGGGCCAACACCCGGCGAGCGATGATCTCGCGCGACCATTGGAACATGGCCGTGGCTCGCTGCACGCGCTCGTACGGCGAAAGGGCATCGATGCTCGCTTGAAAGCGCTGCTGAACATCCGTCTCGGGCTGTGTGGATCGGGCCATGGAACTCCTCTATCTTTCACAGTCGCCTTCTTGAGTGAACTCAGGTATCTTAGCACGTATCGGCGCGTTTGTCGCGACGAGCGGTCGCTCTGCCCACTCACCAGGGGGGGGCAGTCTCGGGGCGCGGCGTGTTATAATCGCCACACGACGAGCCTGGATTGTCTTCAGGCTCAGCGCATCGAGAAGGTGGATGTTGGCATCGACGAGCTTGTCCGGTGGTGCCGAAAGGAGGGCGTGGCCGTGGACGCGTCGGCCCGGGCCGGTTTTGCTTCGTGGAAACTGCAACAGCGTTACGCCGATTCTTGACCGGTGCGGCGGTGCGCATCGCGTCGGCGCTCGGATTATTGCCAGGGGAGGTAGCTTCTGTCATGAACGATCGATCTTCATCTCGACGTGCGTTTCTTGTGTCTTCCGCGGCCGTGATCGCCGCCGCGCCGGCCGTTGCCCAAGGCCGTTCCAGCGCCGCGGAGCGAATCCGCGTGGCCGTGGTCGGTGTCCGTGGGCGAGGCGGTAGCCATATCCGGTCGCTGGCGAAGTTGGCCGGCGACAATGTCGAAGTGACCGCCTTGTGCGACGTGCAGGAAGACGTGCTGCTGCGGCGGGCAGACGAATGCCAAAAGGCTACGGGCCGCCGGCCGGTCGTGTTCGCCGATTACCGGAAATTGCTCGAAGATGATTCGATCGACGCGGTCAGCATCGCCACGCCCGACCACTGGCACGGCCTGCAAACGATCTGGGCCTGTCAGGCGGGCAAGGACGTGTACGTCGAAAAGGTTGGTGCCCACAACATGACCGAAAGCCGGATGATGGTCGACGCCGCGCGGAAGTACGGCCGGATCGTCCAGCACGGGACACAAGCCCGGTCCAGCGCCGCGGTGCGACAGGGGATCGCGAAGTTGCACGAGGGCGTGGTGGGCGACGTGTACATGGCCCGGGCGATTGCGTTTAAGTATCGGGCCGGCGGCAAGAACGATTTCCGCCCGGTTCCGGGGGGCGTCGACTGGAACCTCTGGCAGGGCCCCGCCCCCGAGAAGCCTTTCAATGGGCTGGCGCTGAGCCCTCGCTGGCGATTCGTTCGCGAGTACGGCAACGGCCAGATCGGCGCTCAGGGCGTACATCAACTGGACATGATCCGATGGGGGCTGAAGCTCCGGAAGCATCCCACCGTGGTCCAGGCGCTGGGCGGCAAGTATTCGCGCCCCACCTGCGATGAAACCCATCCCACGGAGATGAACGTCACCTACAAATTCGAGGATCCCGATTTCCTCGTTACCTTTGAAACGCGCACCGGCTACGCCAATCCCGAGGCGGGCATGGGCACCGAGTATCCCTGGGTGAACCACCGCGATCTGGTCGGGGCCATCTTCTTCGGCTCCGACGGCTACATGATCATTCCCGACTTCAGCAACTACTACACGTTTCTCGGCCGAAACCACGAACCGGGACCAAGCTCCCAGACCGTCGCCCCCACGCTCATGGACGACGGACACTTCGCCAACTGGATCGACGCGGTCCGCTCGCGCGACACGACTCGGCTCACTTCCGACATCGCCGAGGGACACCTCTCATCGAGCCTCTGTTACCTGGGCAACATCGCCTGCCAAACCGAACGCACCGTCCGATTCGACCCGGCAACCGAACGGTGCCTCGACGACGATGCCAATCGGCTGCTGACTCGCCAGTACCGGGCCCCGTTCACGTTGCCGCGAGAGGTGTGAAGCGGTTGGTGGCCGCCCTAATCCCAATACGCCGTGTAGACCTCGTCGACCGCGTCGAAGTGGGTGGTGTCGCCTTCGTTCACGACGGTGTAGTCTTCCAGAT
>JABMRP010000936.1 GCA_013202535.1 Planctomycetota bacterium | reverse complement strand
CTGTTCGGAGAGCTGCTTTGGTTTTCGCGGTTCGGGGCCAGAATTGTGATCACGTATTCGAAGCCGGGAGTGTGGGGGGACGGAAAACGGGGCAGGTCCGATATTGATAAGCTGGGTACCCTTGGGGACGAAAAGACGGACAACAAAGGCCGGCCGCAAATTGGCCATCCTGCCAATATCGGACCTGTCCCGTTTTCCGTCCCCCCACACTCCGGGCTTCGAATACGTGATGACAATTCTGGCCCCGTTCCGGGAAAACCATTGCAGCTCTCCGAACAGTAAGCGAGCAATGGTTATGGAGGCCAGTTTGTTCACGGCCTTTTTGTAGTTCGAATCCAGACCGCCCATGGAAACCTTCGCGTGGCCTGCCATTTCCTGCAGAAGTTCGAATCCCCTGACAACTTTGCCCGGATCGGCCAGTTTCTTGGGACTCATAACAGAGCGATTTCAATCCTACATCGCCTGCTGGGTATGCTCGTTTGCGTACGAGGGGCGCATGATGTTAGAATTGGCCTGCGCCGGAATTCGGGGACGAATCCCGGCGATAGACCGCCGCTAACGTGAACTGGAGAAACAATGAATACGGTTTCAAGACACTTGTTCGCCGCTCTGGCCGCCAGCGTGCTTCTTGCGCTGTCCGTCCCGGCCATCGGCTCGGCCGGCGAGAAGCCCAACGTCGTGCTGATCTTTGCCGACGACTTGGGGTACGGTGATTTGAGTTGCTATGGAGCCACCCGGGTCAAGACCCCGGCGATTGACCGCTTGGCGGGGCAGGGCCGCATGTTTACCGACGCCCACTCGGCATCGGCCGTCTGCACTCCGTCGCGTTACGCGCTGCTGACCGGGCGGTATCCGAGCCGCAAGGACAATCTCTGGGGCCCGGTCATGCTCCGCAGCCCCTTGGTCATCGACACCGAGCGGCTAACGCTCGGGCGGCTGTTCAAAGAAGCCGGCTATGCGACCGCCTGCTTCGGCAAATGGCATCTCGGGTTTGGCAGCGAGGGCACGACCGATTGGAATAAGCCGCTGCGACCCGGCCCGCTGGAGTTGGGGTTTGATCATTATTTCGGCGTGCCGGTGGTCAACAGCCATCCGCCGTTTGTCTACGTCGAAGATCATCAGGTCGTCGGGCTCGATTCGGCCGACCCGCTGAAGTACGGCACGGCCGCGCCCACCAAGGTCTTTCCCGAGAAGTTTGGGCTTTCGGTGATTGGCGGCGGGAAGAAGGCCCATGCGATGTACGACGACGAGACCGTCGGTACCACGATCAAGGAAAAGGCCGTCGCGTGGATGAAACAACCTCGCGACAAGCCGTTCTTTCTCTACCTGGCCACGACGAATATCCACCACCCGTTCACGCCCGCACCGCGGTTCAAAGGCACAAGCCAGTGCGGCCGTTACGGAGATTTTATTCACGAGTTGGATTGGATTGTCGCGGAAGTCACCGCCGCGCTGGATGAATTGCAGCTTGCCGACGACACGCTGGTGATTTTCACCAGCGACAACGGCGGGATGCTCAATCAGGGCGGCCAGGCCGCTTGGAAGCAGGGGCATCGGCTCAACGGCGATTTGCTCGGGTTCAAGTTCGACGCATGGGAAGGCGGCCATCGCATTCCCTGGATCGTTCGCTGGCCAGGGAAGATCCCCGCCGGCTCGAAGTCGGATCAACTGATCTGCAACGTCGACATGCTGGCAACCCTGGCGGCGGTTGTCGGCCGTCCGCTACGGGAAGGAGAGGGTCCGGATAGCGTCAATATGCTGGCCGCGCTGGTCGGCGAATCGGACGAACCGATTCGCGATCACCTGGTCATTTCCCCGCGCAGCAAGCGCCATCTTGCCCTGCGCAGCGGCGATTCGGTCTACATCTCGGCACCAGGCGCCGGCGGGTTCGGCGGTAAGCGAATCGGCGAGCACGGTTTAGGCGGGCCGGCCGCACACGCGCTGACAAACCAGGTCAACAGCGACGTCCTGGACAACCGCCTCCGCCCCGACGCTCCCTCGGCGCAGCTCTACGATCTGCGCTCCGACCCCGCGCAAGCCCGAAACGTCATTCTCCAGCACCCCGAAAAGGCCACCGAGATGAAAGCGCGGCTGGAGAAACTGCTGGCACAAAGCCAAACGAGGGTGAGCGGCAACTGAGCGATTCACCCGCCGGTAAAAACGGCAACGAGTTTCGGTCCGCCGACCCAGGCAAAGAAGACCAAGATGGCAATCAGGATTGCCGCCGTGTGGGGCCGGTTGCGAAATTCTCGGCCGACCCAGGCCGTCCGGCCGTTGAGGATCAGGAGCACGGCCGCGATCATGGGCATGACCAGGGCGCCGAACACGGAATTGACCTTTTGCACCAGCTCGAAGTCGTATCCCAGCCCGGCCAGCGGCACAATCGCGATGACCAAGAGGTAACCGCGGTAGGCCCAGCCTTTGCGGTGGACGATCCGGGGGTGGAAATTCTCGGGATCGAGGCGGCCACGGGCGCGAAACAGTTGCCAGAAATCGGCGAACAGGTAGGGGACCGCCTGCCATACGCCCACAAGGCTGCTGAACACGGCCGCCCAGGCACCGCCAAGAAATAAGAGTCTCGCGGGCGTCCCCAGCGGGATCTCCAGGCGGTTGGCCAGATCGACCACGAGCGTGGCGCCCCTGCCGCTGAGTTCCATGCCCGAGGCGATAATTACCATCGCGATGCCGAACAGGGCCATCACCGCGTACGACACGCCGAGATCGACACGGCAGAGCGTCAAGTCCTTGCCGCCGGTGCGGTTTTCTTCGCGGATCCAATAGCCGTAGCACAACACGGTGAGCGTGCCGCCCACGCCGCCCATCAACGCCAGCGTCCAGGCAACCGCCTCGGGCTTATCGGGCACCACGGGTACGCAAATCCCCCTGGCGACCTCGCGGTAATCGGGGGCAAGCATGACCGCGGTCACGAGCACGACCGCGACCATGAT
>JABMRP010000935.1 GCA_013202535.1 Planctomycetota bacterium | reverse complement strand
GGACTTCCGTGACGATCTGCGTGCGACAGCCATGCACGGACTTCTCCGGAACATGGACAATCTTGCCCGTGGATGCCAGGATCGTATCCAGGTTGACCAGCTTGGTGCGGGTGACGGTCTGGCCGATGCGGTACTGCACCTCAGGTACGCATCCACTGCCACGGACCTCGGAATGCCCGCGCAGCAGATAGGGCGCCTCCTCACCGTCCGGGCCATCCATCTTCAGAGGTGCGGTACAGTGGGCCGTCCAGAGGGCGTTCCTCGCCGTATCAAAGGTTGCGTTGCCCTGGAAGCCGGGACGGTCAATGGCGTACTGAAGCAGCATCATGGTCAGCAACGAGTCCATGTCTCCTTCGCAGGCTGCCGGTACGCCGCGGTCGCGCAGCCGCGCGAATCCCAAGCAAGGAAACCCGCGGTTCAACCACCCCATACAGGTGCCGATGGCCAATCCGTCGGCCTGGTGCTGTTGAACGAGACGGTCCAAGACGACGCTGATCCGGGCCGCTTTCTCGATGTCTTCGGCGGTTGATTCAAAGATCTGTTTCGCGCCTTTGGTCCACGCTTCGACTTCGGCTCGAACGGCCTTATCGTCCGCGGCCGGGAGCATCTCGTCCATGTCCTTCTGGTCGACGGCCACCACGTCGGCGCCCAGACGCTTCTTGATTTCCTCGGGCGAGCAGGCTGCCTTGGTGCCTTGGGCTGGAGGGAACAGCAGGATCTTAGTCCGTCGCATCATCGGAATCACGCGCAGGAGACGTAATGCTCGCTCCAGTTCGTCGTAGTCGCTGCTGGCCAGCAGCGTAACGCGATGCCCTTCACGACGCCATCGAGGCGCATACATCCAATCATGACCGCTCGCCGGCAACGAGAACACCGCCAGCGGACGGCCCGCGTCCAAAACGGGAGTCACCACGCGCGTCATCGCGAAGTTCTGCACGTTGATCGCCAGGACGGGTGCTTCCGGCCCTGCTTTTTCCAAGAGCGTCTGAGTTTCCTGTGGGCTGCGCGACTGCCCCACAACCAGTTCAATGTTTCCCAAACTCTTCTCCGCCTCAGCAAGCCGGGCTTTCATGGCCTCGATCTGCTTGACATCCGCGCCCCAATTGCGATCTTCCGGTTGCTGATCGCCGGTGAAGATAACGCAGATCCGCGATTTGCCACGCGGCTGCGAAGGCGGCGACTCGGAAGCCCGAGCCTGAGTCCACGTCGCACCTGCGAGCAGCAATCCGCCTGCGGCACCCGTTCCCAGAAAGCGCCTTCGCGTGCATTGTTCACACATCGTCAAGTCCTTTTTCTAAAGATGACCGTCGAGTACCTTGTGCGAGCCTCAGAGGCATACCGCGTCCACGGAGGCAACAACTCGACAACTATTATCGCTATATTCAGGATCGATTGTCAAGAACACGGTGACCGCGTCCTCGCGATTCTCACACTTGATGAACTGGGTGGTCCTGATCAGATCTATCCCGATGACGCCATGTTTCTTGGGGCCGCGGAAGCTCAGAGCCGCCGCTACTCCTCGGTTGCACGTGGATTAGCCTTGGGTTTTCGGCGCACGCCGACGGCTTCTAAGTCGCGCACTCATTTCTTCCGCCTATTTTGTCGATCGCGCCAGCGCCAGCGCGAGGGGTCTGGTCAGCGGACGACGAAGACTGCGTGCGATGATCGCGTTGATGACGCCCGGAACGACGATCACCCGTTTGCCCCGAAGGGCTTTGAGCGACTTGGCCACCACACGTTCGGCAGACCCCCACATCCATTTGGGAATCTGCGACTTGTCGAAGTTCGCGAATGTTTCGGTGCTGTGGAACTCGGTACTGGTGAGACCGGGGCACAACGCCTGGACCTTCACGCCCGTGCCGCGAAGCTCATGCTGCAACGACTCGGAGAACGAATTCACGTACGCCTTGACGGCGCAATAGGTGTTATTCTCGCCGTCGACCAAAAACGCGGCCACGGAGGAGAGGTTGATGATGAATCCTCGCTTCCGCGCAATCATGCCCGCCACCGCCGCACGCGCCAGCCGGACCGTGGCGAGAATGTGGATGCCGATCATGTCGAGTTGCCCCTGGATGTCGACTTCACAAAAGTTGCCCAAGACTCCAAACCCCGCGTTGTTGACGAGGATTTCCAGGTCGGTCAACTCGGCGATGCGCCGCTCGACCCGTTCGATGTCTTGGGCCACCAGAAGATCGGCAACCAGCACCTCGGCACGGATGCCGTGTTTCTGCTCCAACTCGTCGCGCAAGGCGGCAAGCCGTTCTTCCCGCCGAGCCACAAGGACCAGATTCATACCCCGTGCGGCAAGTTGCCGGGCGAATTCGGCGCCGATTCCACTCGATGCACCGGTGATCAACGCGGTGGTCTTTTTTGCGCCGGGTTTGTTATTGGCCATGTTGCATCGCCCTTCTCATTCGCAAGCGTCAGGTATAAAACGACTTGGTGATCCAAACCCGGTGCTGTGGCATCTCGTTGCTCTCAGCGTCTGACTCCGAATCGGGCGAGTCCATCATGAACTCCCCGGCGGCAATGGTGCCCAACACTATCCGAGATGCCATTGGATTCCCTCCTGAACGTGTGGGGAACGTGGAACCTTCTAGCGTCAATTCTGGGCGAATCGGCGGGCAGCGTCAAGCACGGGGGCGGGAGTACCGGAAACGCGAGGCGCGAGTATACCGATTCCTGGTTCTACCCGATCACCGTCATCGGCCTTCCCACCCAGCAATGGTTTCCGGACGAGGATTGGCTCGATTACCGCTTGAAGCTGTTTCAAGCCGTGTACAAGGGAAGGAGCAGTTGGTAAGGGTCGACTCAACATCGGCGATTCAACGGCGGATCGTCATTCGCCTGATGATCGGCATCGGCTTCGATCGGACCGACGCGAACCGGCCACGATTATCGAGGGAGAGGTTTCCGTACAAAGACAAGATGGAAGAAACGAAAGGTGCCGCTTACGGCGGGATCGCCGGATCACCGGATCGGCGGAAAGCCCCGTGTTGACTCCCACGAGAATGGGCGTGCCGCAGGCGCCGAAGGAGACGGGCGTGCTCTGAATGATCATCCCGGCGATCGCGGCCGCCGGCGCCGGAAATCCGAGCCCGACCAGCAACGGTACGGCCACGAACGCGTTGCCGTACTGGACGCATCCTTCCTGCCTCAACGCCCGGCGCCGCGGACCGTTTCAACCTCCCGCTTGACATCTTCGAGCAAATCGACCCAGTCCATATAGTTGGTGCGAGAAAAGAGCTGCGGGCGATACTGACTGGTTGCCACTCGCGTGTAACTCTCCCAATGTTTGACGGCATCGCTCAGGTGCCGGACGGCGAGCGCATGATGCTCTTTTCGGCCGGCATCGGCCCGAAACACGGCCAGCTCCGCGGCGCCACGAATCTTGGCGGCGTAGTAACGCCCCAGATAGGCCATCGATTGCATGTCGGTCAACGTGGCGGTCAGTTCCTTGCTCGCCTTGGAGGAGTCTCGCATCGACTCGACGCCCGCCAGAGTCTTCTCGGCCATTTTGTCCAGTCTGTCGGCAACTTCCATGGGCGAAATACCGTCGATCGCCTCGCCCTTGATAATGGCCGACGCGTATTGCCGCACGGAAAGAATTCCCGAGCCCACCAGCGGCGGATGTTGAAAGAACGCATCCACGGTGAGGAATCCACGGGTGTCCGAACAGTTCTCCGGAGAGAACTGTAGATCGTTCACGCGGAAGAAGAATTGATTCACCAGGGGCACAATTTGCGAAGCGGCCGCCCAGGTGTCGTAAAGCAGCGCGGGCTGAACCTCCGGGAAATGGTCGGCCAGCCGTCCTTCGAAATACGCTCGCGTCAGGGTCAGGTCGTAACCCAATCGGCCCCAGAGCATGAAACGGTACCAGTGTTTGCGAACTTCCAACTCGCCGGAAAGGGCCGGATCCTTGCTGATGAATTCGCGTCCCCAGACGTAACCGTCGGGGCCCATGTAGAATCCGGCCTCGAATCGCATGAGGTCGCGGGGAATGTTTTGGAGGAACTCTCGCACGTAATCGGGATCTCCCCAACGATGCACGAAGATGTCGTCATTTCGCAGATTCAACCAGCAGGGCACCCGATTCCGCTGGAGATCCTTGCGGTATTCCATATCCAGATAGGGTGACGTCGTGGTCGAATAGATTCTGGCGCGGGCGTACTTGTGCCCCGTGTTGAAGGGCCCGTCGAAATCGCTGAACGCTCCCGCGATTTTGCCAAGGTTGGCCTGGTGTTGCCGAAAGATGAATCGGATCTCGCGATTGGGATCTTCGGCTTTCGCGTCCATGACTCCCTGGCCGTAGGTCTGCCACAACCATTGCTCGATCCCACCGACGCTCTGCACCCGATTGCGATCGACGTGCTCGCCGGCGGTCACTCCAATGCCGTCGACTTGGGGGTAGGTTTTGAGGAATTCCCCGATGCAGTAGCGCATGTACTGGATCGTCTTCGGATTATCCGGCCGGTCATCGATTCCATGTTTTCCTTTTGCGCCGAAGGTGTAGATGTTCCAGTGAAAGACGTGGATCTCGATCCCCCGAGCTTCCGCGTAATCGAAGACACGGTTCCAGAAGGCGATCTTCTCGTCCAACGAAATCCTCTTGACCACGGTGAAGTTATCCGGATCGTAAACGTCCAAAGCATCGAAGTGGCGATCGGATTGCGTGTCGACCGGCTTCTTCAAGACACAGACGTCGTCGTAGCCGATGCCGGGATACTTGTCCAGCTTCACCATTCCCGGGTAAGGATGGGTCGTCCAGAGCGTCAGCACGTTGTAACGGTTCCGCGCCATGGTATCGAGGAACTCTTTCCAGAAATCGAACTCCCACATGACGGCGATGTTTTTCTCGGCCGCCGTGCCGGTATCGTCATAGCTCGGCGCCCGGGCATCGAAGGGGATGTTGAATTTGAGTCCGCGACGAAACACGTAAGGCTTTCGGGCCTTTTCCTGCACGCCGTCGAGTCCCCCGCCCAGGGCGATCATCTCGGCCAGTTCCAGCCCTCCATACATCGCACCGCAGGAATCTCCCCCAACGACTCGAATCGTACGGTCTCCTTCTCTGCGGATGCGGAATGCCTG
>JABMRP010000094.1 GCA_013202535.1 Planctomycetota bacterium | reverse complement strand
GGCCTGGATCCGCTGGCAGCCGACCAGCACGGCCATCGCGGCGAAGAGCCACCGGCCCCTGGGGAAGAGCCATGCCAGACCGACGGCCAAGCCGACCGCCGTGGCCGTATGGGCCGAGGGCATGCTCTGGCCGCTGCTGTCGGCACCGGTGAGCGGGAGCCATTGGCCGAACGTGGTCCAGACGTCTCCCGCGAAAGCGAAGTGGTGCGGCCGGGTTCGGGCGATCGTCATTTTCACCACGTTGGCGGCCAACCCCGCACCCAGCGACATCGCCAACACGCGAGGTAGGGCCCAGCGGCAATGCGGGGCCAATTGATAGATCACCGCGGCGATGACCAACACGCCCAGCCCGTTGCCGAAGGGCTCGAACACGCTGAACAGCCGGCGAAAGAAGCCCGGGCATTGCCCCGCGGCACACCAACCGGAAAGCGGACAGTCGATGGCAAGGGCGATGGCCGCAGCCACCAGAAGCCCCAGCGGTAAGACCCAGGGCCGCCATCCGCCGGGTTCCTTGAGACGCGAGCGATCTATCACATACCCCCCCAGGCTGTGGCTCTGACGTTGTTTGGGTCGTCAAGGAAACTGGTCTTGGTGGTTTAGGCAAAGATGCCGTAGACTCTAGGACCCTTATTTTCGGGCTTGACGCCCTCTTTTCACCAACTTCTTATCGGCCTGCCTTCCCTCGGGCCTTTACCGATCCTTCTTTCTTCGGCGCAAGGAGTGCGATAAGTGCCACGGCAAGTCAAACACCAGATGTTGATCGCGGCGGTGGCGGCGCTGATCTGCTTTCTGAATCTGGGGGCGGCGGCTCTGTGGGATGAGGACGAACCGTGGTACGCCTCCTGCTCGCACGCCATGGCTCAGCGCGGCGATTGGGTCGTGCCGATGTACAACGGAGACATCTTCTTCGACAAGCCGCCGCTCATGTTCTGGGGGATGATCAGCGGCTTCAACATGTTCGGAGTGAGCGAGTTCGGTGCGCGATTCTGGTCTGCCGTGATGGGCATGGCCACGGCCCTGGCCACGTACCATCTTGGGCGGCGGCTCTTTTCTCCACAGGTCGGCCTCTGGGCCGGGTTGATCGTCACCTCGTCGATCATCTTCACCGTTTCCGCCCGCGCGGCGACCGTCGATGCCGCGCTGACGTTCGTAACGACAATGGCCATGTTGGTCTTTGTCCTGGGGGGATTGGGGAGACAGCGAAGAATAGCCAGTTGTGACGCACCTGATCGGGCGCCGGGTGAGAACCGCGAGAAACCGATCGAGACGCGGGATTACCTGCCTGGCAGGTGGCTCACCTTTGTGTTGATTTACGCTTTCTTGGGCGTGGCGGTGCTGGCCAAGGGGCCCGTGGGGATGCTGCTGCCGGCCGCGGTGATCGGCCTGTTTCTGATGTTGATGAACCATCGGCGCGACGTGTCCCGCAAAGAAACGGCGGAACCGGTTACCGGATGGCGAGCCCGGGCGATTGCCTGTTTGCGTCCTTTGACGCCGACCAACTTTCTCCGCGGCCTTTGGCAGATGCGTCCGCTGACGCTGGCCCTGGTGGTCCTGGCCGTGGCCGCACCGTGGTATGTCCTGGTGGGGATTCGCACCGAGGGGCTCTGGCTGGAGCAGTTCTTCGCCAAATACAACCTTCGGCCGTTCCTGCAGCCGATCCTCGGCCATCAGGGGCCGTTTTGGTACTACGTACCGGCCATCCTGATCGGGTTCTTCCCCTGGTCGGCGTTCATGACTCCCACGTTCCTGGTTGCCGTACGTCGCATCCGGCAGCGACACCCATGGAACCGGGGACTTGTCTTCCTTCTCTGCTGGCTGGGCGTGTATTTCGTCTTCTGGTCGATATGCAGCACGAAACTGCCCCACTATGTTCTGCCGGCCTATCCGGCGCTTGCCCTGCTGACGGCCTGCTTCATTCGGGCGTGGCTTGCCGATCCGGCCTGTGTGGGCCGGGGGCACATGAGAAACGCCGGGTGGACCCTGGTCGTGGTGGGTGTGGGAATAGCCGTGGCGGTGCCCATCGTCACAGCGATTCTCATGCCCGGTGAGTACCTCCTGGGGCTGGTCGGATTAACGCTGCTCGCCGGCGGGGGGGTATTCCTGTACCAACTCCGCCACGACCGGCAACGCCCCATGATGGTCGTGTTTGCGGCCACGTCGGTGGTTTTCCTGGTCGGCATGTTCGCCTTCGGCGCGTTGCGCGTCGACCGATATCAGAACGCCAAGCCGCTGATCGCCGCGATCCGGCAGCATGATACGGAGCAAGTTCCGCGGCTGGCCGCTTACCGGTTTCTGCGGAAGAGTTGGATCTACTACGCCGAGTGTCCCATCCCGCTATTCCACGAGACGGAGCCTTTGGAGGAATTTCTCGGCGATTCGGCGCCGGCGTTTGTGTTCACCAACGACGAGCACGAAGCGGACCTGCATGCCCGGTTTCCCGGTCAATTCGAGGTGCTCACGCGGCGTCCCCGTTTCCTCCACTCCGGCGAGGTGGTGGTCCTGACCCGTCGCACGGACTCGCCCGCGGCACGCGTGGCCGGTACAATGAGTCCGTCACAAGCCAGGAGAGAATAGCATGTCTGAAGAGAAATTCCGTCAGCAGCTCTACGATTCGTTTGCCAATCGGGCCCACCTCTATTATCTCATTTTCGACGAGATGCGGGCCGAGTTGGGCGAAGCGCGGGCGGCCGAGATCATGAAGCGGGCGATTTACAAGCGGGGCCGGCAGAAGGGGAAGAAATACGCCCCGTTTGCACCCGGCGACTTCGAAGGGCTCAAGGAAGCGTTCGTCGGCGGTATTCCCGACAACGGCGCGATGTTCTCGCCCGAGGTGCTCCGCTGTGACGCCGAAGGGCTGGACATCAAGTTTAAGCGCTGCCCGCTGAAGGAAGCGTGGCTGGAATCCGGTCTGGCCGAGGACGAAGTGGCCAAGATCTGCGCGATTGCCGCGACGGTGGACAACGGCACGTTCGAGTCGGCCGGGTTCGAGTTCTCCGCCGACACGTTCGAGCCCGGCGGCGATGGCTGCTGCTACCTGCACATCCGCCCGGGTAAGTGACCTTACGGCATCTTCAGGTGTGGACGCACCAATTCGGCCCAAAGCTTGTAACCTTCGGCGGTGAGGTGGAGGCCGTCGCTTTTGAATAGTTCGGCGCGGGGTTTGCCGTCGGTGCCGATCATGGGCGTGTCGACGTCGACGAAGATCTGCAAGGGGTCGGTCTCGGTGACCGTGCGAATCAATCGGTTGGCTTGATGCATCTTGTCGACCAACTTCCAGCGGCTGATGCTCGGTTTGACGGCAATGAAAACGATCCGCGTCTTGGGCAGCGCCGGGCGAATCGTGGCCACGAACCGCTCGTAGTCGGCGGCCACCTGCCGCGGAGTCTTGCCGGCGGCCACGTCGTTGTCGCCCGCATAAAGGACGATGACCTTCGGCGCGTGGGGCAGGACGATTCGATCGGCGAACTTCGTCGAGTCGGCGATCTGCGAACCGCCGAACCCGCGATTGATCGTGGCCGTGCCGGGAAAGGAATCCTCCAGGCTCCACATGCGGATGCTCGAACTGCCGACGAAAAGAACGGCGTCCTTGGGCGGCGGTTGCCGTCGATCGGCCTCTTCAAAGGCACGGATCGCCCCTTCCCAGCGACTGGCCGGCGGCTCCGCGGCTTCCGACGACAGGACACCGGCCAGACACAGCCCGACGGCGGGCAAGACAAACATGGGCAGACGCATATCGAGACGCTCCTTGCGGGGGGAATCGGATCCGAGACGACAAGGGCCATTGTCTCACCGCCGCCCGCGCGATGCAAGCGTATAGTAGCCATCTCGCTCCGCCGAGATGCAGCCTTTCTTCGCCGGCGCGAGACGGCTGCACTTCGCTGGCGCGAAGAAAGGCGACATCTCGCTGGAGCGAGATGGCTACTATACAGGTTTTCCGGCAAAGGCTAGCCTCGCGTCGGGTGGCCGGGTAGACTACTACCAGGAGGAGATTACCGCGATGCCCATTTCCATCACATGCCGGTCGTGCCAGTACGCGTTTGCCGTCCGGGACACGTTTGCCGGAAAACGTGGAAAGTGTCCCAAGTGTGGGGAGATTTTCCAGGCCCCCGCCGGGAAGACCCTGGTGGCAAAGCCGTTGGACGACGAGTCGTTGCGGACGGCGGCTCCTCTGCCCCCCGCGCCCTCTCCGCAAGCTCACGCCACGGCGGAGAAAGCGGCGGTTGGCTCCGCGGAGATCCTCGATGCGCTGCCCGTGGAAGACGAACCGGCGGGCGTTCCCGACATTGACATCGGGCCGCCTGCCGCGCCGGGAACCACCGGGCCACCAGCGCGGAGCGACAGCGGGACGTACACTCCCCGGCGGCGATCGGCGATGCCCGTGTGGGCCTGGGTGCTGCTCGGCGTCGCCGCGGTCGGATTGGCCGGAGGCGTGGGCTACATGGTGGCCAACGGTCCGGCCGGCTCCGCGAAGAAGTCCGCCAAGAATGACGACAGTGACTCGAAAAGCAGTGACCCGAAGGACAAGGATAAGAGTCCAGGCGAGAAAGAGAAACCCGACTCCGGCGAGAGTAGCTTTGCCCCCGGCTCCCGCAACGCGAAGATCGCCCGGACCCGGGAGGAAGTCAAGAGGGCGCTGGTGAAGTTCGAGATCCCCACGCCGATCCCCGGCGGAATGCGCATGGAATCGGGAACGGGCTTCCTGATCAACGACAAGGGCTGGATCGCCACCAACAGCCACGTCGTCGAGCACATCAACGACAAGGCCGAAGCGATTATGGCCGACGGCACGAGCTACGAGTTGGAGAGCATCATCGCCCGGATCCCCGAGCAGGATATCGCCATCGTGAAGCTGGCCGCTCTGCCCTACCAGCAGATGATGATTCTGGACATCAGCTTCGAGGCCAAACCGCCGCTGGGCGAGGACGCTTTCTCCTTCGGCCACCCGCTGAACAACGATTTCTCACTCTCCAAGGGCGTGATCGGCAAGGTGCTCACCACGCAGGAACTGCTCGACAACTCGCCCGGGCATATCGTCGCCCAGATCAACGCGCCGATCGATCACGTCTGGATTCAGCACGACGGCAAGATCAACCCGGGCAACAGTGGCGGCCCGTTGTTTCTCGACGGAGGTCGAGTGATCGGGATCAATACGTTCGTCAACACGGCAGCGGATTTCGGGTATGCCAGCCATATCCGATACCTGCGCAAACTGGCGGCCGGCGCCGAGGAGGACCTCTACACCCCCGAGCCGATCCCGGCGTTTGGCGGTTCCTCGCAACCGGGACGACCGGCGGCGCCCGTTGCGGCTGAACCGGTCGATCTCGACGCCCTGAAAGAGCAGTTCGACGCGTGCGCCGAGTTCGACTGGAAACCCGAGAACCCCCAGCAGTATCAGCGGACGGCCGAGGTGGCCCGCGTGCTCACCGGGGATCGTGCCGGCGCCGCAAAAGAACTCTTCGCTACGCTGCGCGAGGGGGTGGGCTGGACGGACGCCCATTGCGAGGCGATCAATCGCTTTGCGCCCGATCAATTGGGGCAAGGGGGCAAGGGGATCGTGATGTTCGGCCGTGTCGTCGACCAGGGCCCCGGTGCGCTGATGATGCAGATCGAAGGGACCGAGGCCAAAGTAGTCGTTCTGGTCAGTCCCGAACTGGCCAAGTCGCCGACGGATAGCAAGTGGCTGGTGATGGGTATCGTCGGGCTGCACCCGATCACGATCCAGAGCGATAAGGGGAAGACCGTGGCCCGGGCCGTGATGACCCGCTATATGCTCAAGGCCGGATGACCGTGCTTCAAAGCTCCGGGCACCAGTGCCCGGGCTCAACTTAACTTCAGGAGAAAGCGACGATGAGAATCAACAGACGAGGGATCTTGGCTTTGGTTGCGGTTCTTTGTGCGTGCGGGACGGTCACCGCGGCCGAAGTGCCGGCCGGTGAAGTGCCTGAAGGTGCCGTGATCTTGACAGCCGAACTGACGGTCAAGGCGGGGCAAGAAAAGGCGGCCGAGGCGGCCCTGCTGGAAATGGTCGCGCCGACGCGAAAGGAGAAGGGTTGTCTCTGCTACAACCTGCACCACTCGAAGAAAGATCCGCTGGTGTTCATGTTCTACGAGCAATGGGCCAGCCGCGCAGCGCTCGACGCGCACATGAAAACTCCCCACATGAAAACCATGCAGGGAAAGACGAAAGGGCTGGTCGAGAAGGCCAACGTGACGTTTTACGACCTGCTTCCGTAAGC
>JABMRP010000934.1 GCA_013202535.1 Planctomycetota bacterium | reverse complement strand
GGCGTACTTCGCGTCGTACAGGTCCCGTTTGGCCGGGTCGGGTTGATGAACGCGGGCCGTCTTCGTCATCGCGGCGACCGCTTCGGCATACGAACCGTAACACCCGGCGGCCACTGCCCCGGCAATCGCCGCGCCCAGGGCGCCCAACTCGGTGCCGGCGGGGATTTCGATGGGCAATTGCAGACAGTCGGCGAAGATCTGTACCCAGGTTTCGCTCCGCGCCGGTCCGCCGGTGAAACGGATCGCCTCGGGCGGATCGCGGAACTGTAGCAACCGCTCGACGTGCGCCCGATGGGCAAAAACGACGCCCTCGTAAATCGCCCGAAGCACATGCCCTCGCGTGTGCCAGCCGGCCAGGCCCAGCAGACAGGCCTTGGCGTCCGGGGCGTCGTTGGAACCGAAAAGGAACGGCAGGAAGGTGAGGCTCGTATCTTCCGGCGACGTGGCCGCGACCAGATCGTTACACAGCTCGTAGACCGACGACCCGCTCGCTTCGGCTGCGGCCCGCTCGGCCTGGAAAAACTGCGTGACGAACCATTCCAGATTGCTGGCCGACGTGGGACTCCCTTCGAGCATCAGGTAATAGCCGGGGATGCTGTAGCAGGAGGTCATGAACAGGCCCTTGTCGGCCAGCGGCTTGGTGTCGACGTACTGGTTGTTCCCCCAGGTGCCGGCCACGAGGATCATCTGTCGCTGGTCGACCATACCGGCGGCCAGCCCGCAAGCGTCGATATCGAACATCCCGCCGGCCACGGGCGTACCCTTCACCAAACCCGTCGCCTCAGCCGCTTCGGCGGTCACCTCACCGCAGATTTCTTCGCTGCGCACCAGCGGCGGCAGCAGCGGGCGCATGTCGGCCAGACCGAACGCTTCGAGTATTTCGTCGTCGTACACCCCGTCGCGCACGCTCATCAGGCTGGTGCCCGACATGTCGGTCAACTCGGCGGCAATGTTGCCGGTCAGGCGGAATCGGGTGTAGTCCTTGGCCATCAGCACCCATCCGGCGCGGCGCATCACGTCGGGTTCGTTGTCGCGAATCCAAGCCAACAGGGCGTTGGGCTGTCCCGGCCAGAGGCTTTGGGTCGTCTTGGGGAGCACGGCCTCGCCGACGCCCGCCTCTTGCCATCGGGCGATGTAATCTTTGGCCCGGCTATCGGTCGAGATCACGGCGTTGCGAACGGGATTGCCCTCTTTGTCGACCAGATAGAGCCCGTTGCCATGGCCCGTGCAAGAGACACAGGCGATGTCTTCCGGCGCGATCTTCGCGTCGGCCAGCACCCGTCGGATCGCTCCGGCGGTGGCTTGCCACATGCCCTCGGTATCGCGTTCGGTATGTCCCGGGGCGGGGGTGAGCATCTCGGTTTTTTCCGCCGCGGCGGCCAGTTCATCGCCGGCGAGCGAAAACAGGGCCGCTTTGGACATCGTGGCGCCGTTGTCGATGCCAAGCAAGTATTTTGGCATGGAAGGTCCCTTTCCGACCGGTTTCTCCAAACTCGCGGATTCCGGTGAATAGTAAAAAAACGGGCCGGCAACCACGCGAGTTCGTGATTGCCGGCCGCGGGTGGTTATCCGATTTGGTGTACCGGCCTTGTTGGAAAAATCGAGCGGCTTACTCCTAACCGGCGTCGGCGGGCACCTCTTCCTCGTCCTTCTCTTCACGGAAGCCGATGAAGAAGAACGCCACGACGACGAAGGCGATGGTCGACGGATAGAGCCAGATAGGCTGCCATTTGTCGACCTGGACGGCCATCCACTGCTCGCGATTGATTCCCTTGGCTTCGTCCACGTCGAGCTTCTTGTGGATGTCCTTGAACGTGGCGATCAGGTCGGTCTTCTTATACTTCATGCCGCCGACCTCGAAATCGGCGTCTTTGAACTGCTCGATCTCGGCCACGGTGATCGTGCCGTCGGCGGGGTTGACGTCCATCAACTTGGCCAGGTCGGGCTTGGCTTCGCTGGTGATACCCCGCAGTCGCTTAACCGTTCCCGACAGGTCGAGATACCGCAGAGCGCTGTCACCCGCCTCGGGATCGTCCCAACTCGGCAGGTTGGCGGAATCCTGCGCTTCATCGGAGGAGATTTTCACGGCGGGCATGCCGGTCACGTCGGCGTGGTACGTGTCCTTCATGAAACCGGCGCCCTTGGCACCGACGAACCAACCGATACCGATCAACAGAAACGTCAGCAGGCTCTGGGCGCTGGCCTTGAGATCCTCTGGTGCGCGTTTGTCGACGTACATGTACGCGCCGACGTAGAGGAAACTGTAGCAGAAACCGTGCAGTAACAGTCCGATCAGGGCGAACCCGAACAACGGCGAACTGAAGCACACATAGCGAATACCCCAGGCCAGCATGCCGATCATC
>JABMRP010000933.1 GCA_013202535.1 Planctomycetota bacterium | reverse complement strand
CGCTGATCGTGGTGATGTTTGGCGCCGAGCGATTTCTGGCCTTGCGCCGCGGCAACGTCTTTCCGGTCCGCCTGGACGAGGGCCTGCGGCAACTGTCCTCGCAAAGGGGCGGTTTCGATCCGCGCCGGGCGTACCAGTTGTGTCAGCAGTTTCCCTCGGCCGCCGCGACGGTCGTGCAGGCCATGCTGCTGAAGGTCGGCCGGCCCCATTCCGAACTGGAACACGCCGTGTCCGAGGCCAGCGACCGCGAAGCCGCTCGCCTTTACGCCAACGTCCGCTGGATCAATCTGGCCGCCGCGATCAGCCCCCTGTTGGGCCTGTTGGGTACGGTTTGGGGGATGATTCAGGCCTTCATCGCCACGGCCGTGTTGCCGACCGGGGCCAACAAATCGCAAGAACTGGCCAAGGGGATTTACCAGGCGCTGGTGACCACGTTTGTCGGTCTGGCCGTGGCCATTCCGGCCGCCGTGATGGCCCACTGGTTCGAGGGGCGGATCCAAAAGTTGTTTCGCCAGTTGGACGAGAAGCTCCACGGATTGCTACCCCAGTTGGAACGTTTCGAGGGGCGCGTCCGGGTAAGCCACGATCAGTTGACCCAACCGCCGGGCAGCCAGACACCACCGCCGGTCGGCCAAACACCGCCGCCGGTCAGCCAAACACCGCCGCCGGTCATCCAGGATCCGGCTCGACCGGGTGATCCCGCAAGGAGTCAGCCGCGCCGGCAGGCGACCGACGGCAACTTGGGCTCCGGAAGGCCGGCCACCACGCGGGAGTAGCCCCCGCGCAGCGCGATACGATATAATCCCCAGGAGCGGGAATCCAGGAGCGGGTATCATGACGGTCAAAATCGAAAAAAGCGAGGCGTTGTCCAACCTGGGGATGACGCCGTTGATCGATATCGTCTTTCTGCTGTTGATTTTTTTCCTCGTGGCGACCGAATTCGCCGAGGAAGAACGGGAGATGAGCGTCCAGGTCCCCGAGGCCAGCGAGGCCAAGTCGCTGACCAGTAAACCCGACGAAATGTTCGTCAACGTCACCGCCGAAGGCAAATACTATATTACGGGCGAAGCGGTCACCCTGAACGAGTTGTTTCCCATTCTCCGCCAGGCGTCGCTCAACAATCGGCACCAGTCGGTCATCGTCCGTGCCGACCGGCGCTGCCGTTGGGAATTCGTCATGGCGGTAATCAATGCGTGCGGCAAGGCCAAGATTCGCGACTGCCGGGCGACAACCATCAAGAGCAGTTGAACCCCGTCGCCCTTTCAGCGTTGCCCTTCCAGTAAGGATTTCCGGTATGGCCGAGACATCCAACACGACCCGACGCATTCGCATCCACGACGCGCATCCGGTCGGTTTCGATGAGCGAAACTGGCCGGTCAATTGCGCGCTGCTCATCCTTGCCGGGTTCGCCGCCGGGATCATTATCGCGACCAGCCAGTTCGACGATCCGCGGCTGCTGCACAACGCCTGGTTCCGCCTGGGCACGCTGCTGGTGTCCACCGGTGCCCTGTTCTGGATTGCCGGTCGCACCACCGGCGCGATGCGCCGGCGGATGCAACTCTGCTTGTTGGTCAGCGTGCTGGTCCATACGTGGATGGCCATGTATCTTCACCGGCATTACCTGAAGATGACGGCCGAGGCGGAACTGCAACACAATTCGATCGTCATTCCGATGGATCCGGTGACGATTCCCGAATATTATCGCTCGCCCGAGGAAGAGCGAGGCAAGCTTGAGGACTTCGAGCAGCCCGTCGACGTCGAGACACCGCTGGCCAGCGATCCGGAGCTGTTGGACAAGCGGCTCATCGAGCCGACCCCGCCGCGGCCCGAAGAGCGCACGCAGCGAAGCGAGGACTTGGCCCGGTCGCAACGGCCCGACCCGCTGCAAATCGAGCGCGCCCAACTACCGGCCCCGCGCCGGGCCGACACAATGGCCGGCGGACAAATCAGCCGCCAGGATCTGCACGACGCACCGCAGCCGGACGAAGTGAAATCCGAGATCGAGCGGCTGTCGCCCAAAAAGACGGCGCAGAATCAACTGCACGCCCCGCGCTCCAGCGACGATTGGCGACCGCACACGCCGCAAACCTTCACGCAAAGGCCGAACGACTCGCAACCGCGCCAAGCGCGTCTTCTCGACGGGACCGACCGGCCGGTTCAGCACGACTGGACCCAAGCCCGGGCCGAGTTCCGGGACGACCCCACGACCGATCGCCGGCCGACCGATCCGGCCCCACACTTCCAAGATCGCACGGAGCCTTTGCAGCGATTCGATGCGGCGCCCTCACAGCCTCCCCGCGAGTTGAATCCTGCCCGTCAGGACATCGAGCACCGGGCCGCGCGGCCCGAGTCGGCCAGTCCGACGATGCCCCGGCCGTTGCCCCAGATGCCCGTGAAGCTGACAACCCCCGATCCCCGGCGAATGACGACTCCGCGCGATCCCGATTCCGGTGAACCGACCCAAGGACCTCGCCAGCGGACAGCCCAAAACAGCGTCGCACCGCAGGGCATTGCCGAAAATCAGTCGCCGACCAGACTGCCTGCGTCCACGACCGATCGGGCCAACCCGTTCGATCTTCGCGAGCCGGGTGCCGCGGGAGAGATCGTACGGTCGCAGCCCGCGTTGCCGGACGGCTCGGACGCGCGGAGCGACATCGTGGCCATGGCCCCCACGGCCGAGCGGTTGTTGCCTAAGAGCGTCTCCAGTGGGCCCGACCGAGCACGCTCGCAACCCCATGGCGCGGAATCGGAAGACGATCCCGCCTCGCCGACCCAACGGCCCAACGTCGAGATCGAAGCGGCCGCCGATGGTTCGCCCCAAGAGGCCCTAACTCCCGGCTCAAGCGGCGGCAATCCGCGAGGCAGCGGCCCGGATCTGCCCCGTAGCGATTCCGCCCTTCGACATGGCGGGACCGGCGGGCCGACGGGAAATGCGACGACCCGGGGCGAGGATCAACTGGCCATGGCCACCGGCTCGGCACATCTGACCGGCCCCCTGGGCGGAAGCCGAGTCCGCGGGCGTAGCGATTCGGCCCCGTTTGCCGGCGCGCTGGAATCATCCCGCGGGCGGAGGTCCGCAACCGATCTCCTGCCGGAAGCCGACGCGGCGACGGGAGGCTCGGCCGGCGGCGAACTTTCCCCGCACCCGACCGGGTCCCCAACCACTACCGCGGACCCGACGCCGCCTTCGGCCGGTACACCCTCGGACCAACTCGCCGCAAAGAGCATGGGCACCTCTCCCTCGGCTCCGACCGGCGGTATCGGGCAAACCCCGTCGCCCCTTGGCGCGGCGACGCCGATCGGCGATCTCCTCCGCGCGCATCGCCAGCAGGCCCAACCCACCGGAGCCGACGCGGGAGGCGGCAACTCGCCGGCCAGACGCCCCGGATCGAGCACCCCGATCGCAGCCGTTGACGCCGATCTCGGGCCGTCGGAAACCGGCGCACCCGGTGGCGAATCGTTGCTGCCGAAGTCGGCCGATTCCGACTTGCTGGCACACGTCGATGCGGGCGAGTTCGCGCGTTCGATGGGCGCGGCGCCGCGGACGGCCGCGGGTCAATCCGCGACCGCCGCTGACGTGAGCCCGGGCACGCTTCGCCTGGAGGGCAGTCCGCTGGGCGATCCGCGGAATGCACGTCCCGAACCGACGGCCGTCGATGAGCCGGCTGCCGCGGCCAATCGAGCCGCGGGACCTGCCGCCGGGGTCGACGACGGCGGCGAGCAGGCCCAGTCGCTGGAACCGGTCGAAACGGCGGCCGGCCATGGTGAGTCGACCCCCGATTTCGGCCCGACGCTGGATACGGCAACCACGGGCGGCGGGAATCTGCCGGTTCGGATTTCGGCGGCGCTGAACAAGGGAGGGCTCGACGTGGTCGCCTTGCCGCAACTCGGGCTGCCCACCCGTCGCGCGCGCCGCGAGAGCGAAATCGTTCACACGGCCGTCGCCCGATTCCTCCTGCCACGAAGCGGCGGAGAAGTGTTCGCCGACGGAACCGCCCTGGAAAACCCGGCCGCCGCGTTTAGCCGCCGCGATCCGGGCCTCCGGGGCCAAGAGTCGCGGAAATTCGGCGGCACGCGAGAGGAGCCCGAAGCCGTGGAGCGGGGCCTGGCCTTCCTGGCCGATTGCCAGTTTCCCGACGGACATTGGAGCTTCACCGAACTGCCCGACGGCGCTGGGGGACCCGGCGACGCGGCCTTGGGTGACACGCCTTGCGACACGGCCGCTACGGGACTCGCACTGCTGTCCTACCTGGGCTTCGGCTACACGCACATCGAACAAAAGTATCGCGATCAGGTGCGCCACGGAATCGATTGGCTCGTGACCCATCAGGAGGACAACGGCGATCTGTTCTCCCGCGCCGGCGGCAACGCGGGCACGCGCTTCTACAGCCACGGGATCGCCACCATCGCGCTGTGCGAAGCCTACGGGATGACCCGCGATCCCGACCTTCGCGAACCGGCCCAAAAGGCGATCCAGTATATCGTCGATTCGCAGGATCCCAAGCACGGAGGCTGGCGCTACACACCCCGGGTGCAGTCCGACACCTCGGTGACCGGCTGGCAGTTGATGGCCCTGAAGAGCGCCCAGATGGCCGGGTTGGACGTTCCCCAGGAGACCCTCGACGGCGTCCGCCAGTGGCTCGATTATGCCCAGGCGGAAAACGATCCCTCGCAATACCGCTACAACCCCGAGGCCGAGGATACCGAGCAATGGCAGCGCCGCCACGGCCGCGTGCCTAATCGGGCGATGACGGCCGAAGGACTGCTGATGCGGATGTACCTGGGCTGGAAACTCGACCATCCGTCGATGATCAAGGGGGCCGATTATCTCAAGGCCAACCTGCCCCAACTCGGCGCCAACCAGCGCCGGGAAACACTCCGCGACGCCTACTACTGGTACTACGCCACGCAGGTGATGATCCACATGCAGGGCGATCACTGGAAGACCTGGCACGACCGGTTAGAACCGCTACTGACAAAGAGCCAGATCAAGACCGGCCCCTGGTCCGGCAGTTGGCATCCCAAGGGCTCGGTGCCCGACCGCTGGGGAGCCGAAGGCGGCCGCCTCTACGTCACCACCATGAACCTGCTCATGCTGGAAGTCTCTTACCGCAAGCTCCCGCTGTTCGACGTATTGGGGGAGAAACCGTAGGGGCGCCGGTTCTTCGCCTGCTAATCGCTAATCGCTACGCCTCCTCGTCCTGAATATAAGTCCGCTCGCGGTACTTGGCGGCGACGCCGATGAAGACGACGGCGGCGGCGAGCATCAGGGCGGCGAAGAACCAGAAATACTGGACGTCGTTCATCTTCGTCGTGCCGTTTGGATTGGCGTTGAAGTAGTTCACGCCCGCAGTGAAGAGGTTGCCGCCCGAAACGGCCAGTAAGAACAGCCCCATGACCAGCGATTTTGCCTTCTTGGGAGCCTGCGTGTAGGAGAACTCCAATCCGGTGATCGAGATCATGATTTCGGCGGCCGTGAGGAGCAGGTAACCGACAAACTGCCAGACGATGTTGGGCATTTCGGCCAGACGGAATTCGGCCAGTGTGACCGATTCGTCGCCATCGGTGTTGAGGCGGCCGTAGAGTCGTTCCACCGCGGCGTCCGGGCTGTCGCCGCCGAAGCGGAACTCGTCGAGCATCAGGTTGCCGTCCCCGTTTTCGTCGAGCTTGAAGAACGACCGTTCCCACAGATCGCGGGGCATCTCATCGGCGGAGAGACTGCCATCGTCATCTTCGTCGTATTTGTCGCGGAACGACTTCTCCACGTTCTCTCGATGCAGGGACCAAGCGGCGAGGATCTCTTCGGACGAGACCCCCTCTTCGTCGTCGGAGTCCCATGCGTCGAACGCCTGGTCCAGCCGCGGTTTACCCGGTTCGGGGCCCAGTTCGTCGTAAAGCCAGACGGGTACGGCGGCGGCAATGGCGTCGATCTCGCTGCGTGTGAGGATCTTGTCGTCGTCGGCGTCGAGTTCAGTGAAGAGTTGTCGCGCGGCGGCGTCCTCCCGCTCGTCGTCGAGGAGGAATTCCTCCTCCAGAGTAACCTTGCCGTCGCCATCGGCGTCCAGTTTACCGAACGCGTGCTCGACCACCTCGCTCTGCGGTCCCGCCGCAATCTTCATCTCGATCAGGGCGGGCATGCATGCCGCCGCAAACGCCAAGAAGAGGCCGATGGAGATCTTCCGTAGCGGCGTCATATTGAAGAAGCGGTTCATCGCCGGATAAACGACGAAGGCAAACAGGGGGATGAAGATGAGGATGAGGATCGCATTGAACGCCTGAGGCTGGGAGGAGAGCCAGTCGACTCCCAGCCAGTGCCGATCCATTTTCTCGGCTTGCAGTACCCAGGCTGAGCCGGTTTGATCGAAGACGCACCAGAACATGGCGATAAACACGTAGATGATACACAGCTTGCCCAACGCCGACATTCCCTCCGCGCTGAACGATTCGGCGAAGAACTTTCTGCCGCCGGCCGGTACGTGAATGAACTTCCACCGTCCCAGCCAGAAGACGAACGTGGCAAGAAGCATCAGCGCCCCAGGAACGCCGAAAGCCACCCGCGGCCCGAACCGGTCCAGGAGTTCGGGAGTAAGGATCGTCGACGCGGCCGCACCCAGGTTGATGGCGAAGTAGAACCAACGGAAGACTTTCTCCAGCAGGTGCTGGTTGGTTGCCCCGAACTGATCGCCCACGTGAGCCGAAACGCACGATTTGATGCCTCCGGCACCGATGGCAATGAGGATCAGACCGCTGAACAGCCCGAGCCGGGTCTCGTCGACCGCCAGGGCCAAATGTCCCAGGCAGTAAACGAGCGAAAGGCTTAGAATCGTGCGGTATTTTCCCCAGAGGGCATCGGATAGGATCGCCCCTAGGACCGGGAAGAAGTAGGCACTGGCCACAAACAGGTGAAGATAGGCCTTGCCCTCGGATTCCTCCATGGTTGCCAGCCGGCCGTTCGCGCCCAGCAGATACTGGGTCATGAAAATCATCAAGATGGCCTTCATCCCGTAGAACGAAAACCGCTCGGCCGCTTCGTTGCCGACGATGTAGGGAATCCCCGGCGGCATGGAGGTCGAGGGGATGGGGGCCGAGCGGTATTTGGGTTCGGTCATGGGCATCGGGTTCCTTGGAGCGTTGAGAAGCGTCACCGCGCGGCGTGACCATCGGGGGAGCGCGAACACGGGCAAGTGTCCACTCTAGCGACCCGCCGGGCGTGACGAAACCGCTGAGGCGGGCTAATTGGTGGGCGGCCCCGCCGGACACACCCCATGTATGGATATTCTGGTTCTAACCAGTGGCGGGGATGATCTTCCGAAGCTGGATTCGCAAAAAGTCAGCCGGTTTGGGAGTCAACGACCCAATTTCACCTGAATTCTTGCGAATACCGTTACAAAGGCGGAATTTGTTGAAGATTTTGCGATTTCACGGAACCTCTCGACGGCTGCGGGGTTCTAATACAGAGCACAGATGCGTGCAGCGTGCCCCAGATTCCACTGCTCGGCCCTGACCCGCCAACCTCTCCCCCCCCGCTTGGCGGTCAGGAGATTGCCGGTTCTGGAATCGGAGGCAAATCTGAAGAGCCACTGGCATTGCCCGCCAGTGGCTTTTCTTTTTTCCCCGATGTTTTTTCCCCGATTCGCGCCTTTGGTGGTCAAGAGGCGTTGAAAAAAGTCGGTTCCCACGTAATAAAATAGGTAGGCACCGAGGGATTCGACAGAGCGGTCTCGCCAGTCCCCCGGTCGGTGCAGGGGAAGCATATCGGGAGGTACGTCGTGCTGCGGTTTATGTTACGGTCCAAGATCCATCGGGCGACCCTGACGGGCACCGAGTTGGACTACGAGGGCAGCATTGCCATCGATCGGGATCTGATGGAGGCCGCCGACATGCTGCCCGGCGAACAGGTTCACGTCCTGAACCTCAGCAACGCCTCGCGGTTGGTCACCTACGTGATCGAAGCGCCGGCCGGCAGTGGGACGATGCTCTTAAACGGTCCAGCCGCGCGATTGGCCGTGGCCGGCGATCAAGTGATCGTGCTCTCTTACGGCGCCCTGTCGGACGAGGAAGCCCGCTCGTCGGCGCCGACGATCGTGCATGTCGACGGGCGAAATCGCGTGGTCCAAGCCCCGTAGCCGGACCGTTCTGCCGGGGGGGCTAGCCTTCGGGCAAGCGATTGATCTCGGCGCGGTTGGCGCGGATGATCTGGGCCTCGGAGCGGAGCTTCTTGGCCGCTTCGCCGTTGGCCGGATCGAGGTTTACCAGCGCCGCGGCCAGCGCTTCCATGGTCAGCGCCCGGTCCAGGTGGTCCTTGAACAACGATTCTTCGTCGATGCTCAACGCTTTCTCGAGATGCGTCCGCGCGTCGGCGAATTTGCCTTGACGTCCGTAGAGTATTCCCAGGTCGTGGCAGAGACGGGCCACCATGGGGTGCTTGTCGCCGAGGACTTTTTCGGCCCAGCGGATGAGGTGAGGGTAGTCCTTGACCGCTTTGCTCGGTGCGCTCAATGCGACGAGGTCGGCGCGGGCGGCGATACGCTCGGCGTGGAGGTAGTCTTCCGCCTTCCAACTCGCGGTGAGCTTCCAGGGTCCGAAGAGCTTCTCGCGAATCTTCTCGGCCCGTTTGAGATATTGGTATGCGTTCTTGCTGTAGAGTTCCGCCTGATCGTCGTGGGTTCGAGCCTCTTCGAGGCGGCCTTCGCGCTGGGCCTTTTCGGCCAGCGATTTCTCGGCCTCCCAGCGAAATCGTTCGCAGCGGCCGGCGATCTCACAGGCCATGGCGACGGAGAGATGATCTTCGTCCAGTTCCTTCTCGGCGGCGCTGAGAACGTCCTGGCAGAGTTTCGCGGCCTCATCCACCTTGGCGTTGCCCGATGCGGTCTCCGCGGCACGGACCGGCTCAAGGCACACGGCGGCGAGGTCCAGTTGGGTCTTCGCCAGGTACGGATGATACTCGCGGAGTGCCGCCGCGGTTCTGTCCGTTGCGCGACGAAAGTGGATTTCGGCCGGGTCGTAGCAGGATTGCCTGGCGAAGTGAGTGGCCAGCGTACTGTTTCCCGCGGCAACATTGGGATGGTCGTCGCCAAAGGTATTCTCGAAGGCCTTCAAGGTGGCGGCAGCGGCTTGCAGGGCGTCGACTTCCGAGCGTTCGACGGCCAAGTCGAGCATCGCCGTCGTATTCATGCTGATGGCACGAATCGGATGCCCCTCGGGCAGCGCGTTGTCGCGAATCGCCACGGCCTGCTCGTTGAGTTCCCGAGCTTTCGCGTAACGTCCCATGGTGAGTTCGAAGACGGCGAGGTTTCCCAGGATCGCGCCGACGCGGGGATGTTCGCCGCCCAGGGCAGGGGTCATGGTGACCAGGGCGTCGTTCAGACGCCTCCGCGCCGCGGGATACTTCGCACGCAGTAGATCCAAAGCGCCCTGGTTGTTGGCGCTGGCGGCCCAATAGGAGGCAAGACGGTTCTTTTCTTCGCCACCGCTGGTGGCCTTTTCCTGGGCTTGGGTCCAAATATCTTGGGCTTCTTCACCGAGCAGTTCGGTCCGCCGGTACTCTTGTTCGGCGGCTTCGACGGCCTTCTCCGCGTCGTCTCCCGCGGCCGTGGGATCCAGTCGCTTCACGTTGCTCAACAAGCCGTAGGCGATACGAATCGCCGCTCGAACGTGCAGGCACAAGGCGCGGCCGGGATCCTCGGCAGCGAGTTGCTCCGTTGCCCGCCGTGCCTCTTTTTCGGCCTCGACGTACTTGCCGACGTGCATCCAGGCGACAGCCAACTGGGCTCGAACCAGCGGTTCGTTGGGCATCATCTCGACGGCCTTTTGGTACTGCGTGACCGCCTCGGAGAAGTCGCCGGCGTAGAGTTCGAGCTGCGCGCGGGCAAGTTGGGCCTTCTTCTTGTCGCGGATCTGCCCGGTCTCCACACCCTCGGCCAGTATCTCCCGAGCCTCTGGGAATTGCCCGGTGGCCAGGGCTTTCATTGCCAGATCGTAGGGATCGGCGTCTTCGTTGATGTACTTCTTGGCCAACTCGGCCAGTCGCGTCGGCAGGATTGGCGGTTGTGCGGTGGCCAACTGCCGGTCGGGCAGCACGAGAATCACGGCCAGGATCTCCTCGCCCAGCCCAACGGCGAGGTCTCCGACTTGCACCGCCCGAACCGTGACCGGGGCCCAGGGAGTAAACCACCACGCCGCCACGACCACGAACAGCGCCGCCGCGACCAATGCCCGCCGGCTGACTTCGCCGAGAATCGGCAGATCGATCATCTGCTGCTTGCGCTTGCGCGCCGAGCGGAGTTCCTTTCCATAGTCGATGTGTTGCCCGCGGCGCAGGCGACGCACCAGGTCGTCTTGCTCTTGTTTTTGGCGGGTGGCGCAGACAAAACATGCCACGGCCAACGCCGCGTTGACCAATCCCAGCAACCATGGCCAAGGCTTGGCAAGCTCGTTGGGGAAAAGATAATAGGCCGCCAGAAGGAAGGCCACCAGGGCAAGGAATGTCAGCGGCCCGGCAACGGACCACTTCTTTCGTTTCTTACCCAACAGCGGGTGGCTTGCCTCGGTCGGATGCCGCGACTTCTTGGATTTCGCCATCACCGATTGAACGCTTGGAATGAAAAAACGTGTAAGATAAACTGTCCAAGTGTAACACCTTCGGGTGGGGAACGCAAATTACCCGAACACGGCCCAAACGCGGCGCCGCCACGGCCCGCACACTACGCTCCGGTGGAAGGGGAGACCCGGATCGTCACGACTCCCATGGGGGGTGAGGAGGTGTGACGATTGCCCGGACTGG
>JABMRP010000932.1 GCA_013202535.1 Planctomycetota bacterium | reverse complement strand
GCCAAGAAGCTCAAGCCCGACCTCGGGCCCGACTACGTCAACGCCGTCCGCCGGGCTTACCCCGGAGTTCCCGGCATGGCCGACTATTGCGTTTTGTGGTTCCGCAAGGCCCAGGACCACCTGCCGGAGTGTACGACCGCTGACCCGGTGGCTGGCCGGGCGGGTCTGGTCGGCACGCAAAACATCCGCAACAACAAGTCCCGCGTCGGCGGCCTCGACCACATCGCCGCCGGCGGCACGATCATCGAGGCGGTCGACAACCAACCCTGGTCCGGCGAAGCCAACGTCCACGTCTCGATCCCCAACTGGGTCAAGCATCAGAAAGTCGATCCACGCTGGACCAAAGCCGAGCAAGAGCGGGTGCGCAAGGAGTTGTTGATTCCGGAGAAGAAACGGCTCTGGTTCAAGGTCGAGCCAGCGCCGGGAAAGAAGAAGATTCGGAAGAAGGGAAGCGGGCCAGCGACAAAAGAGTATGAACTCGCATTTCGTGACACCAATCTCGTCAACGCTGCACTTTCTGACGAAACAGATGTGAGCGGCGCAACCGAATTAACGTGCAACACAAGACCACAGCGATGTTTCACAGGGCAAATGATCGGTCACGACCGATTCTTGCTTGATCGACTCGATGTAGCGCGTCTAAGCCACAAGGATCAGAAGACATCTTCAGTCATCTATCCATACCTTAACGGACGGGAGTTTCTTACGGGAACCGGTAAGCTTGCTCGATTTGTGCTCGACTTTGGTCAGCGCGATCAACTTGAGGCTGCATCGTTCAACGCGGCGTTCGACTGGGTTCAACAAAACGTTCTTCCTGATCGAAAGCGCAAGGCCGAAGAAGGAAAAGATTCAACTGGCAAGATGCGACCGCATCACAAACAGTTTCTCGCGCGATGGTGGCAACTGTCGTTCCCGCGGCCAGAGTTGGTTTCGCAAATTGAATCGCTGAACCGCTACATCGTTTGCTCTCGCGTCACCAAACGACCGGTATTTGTGTTCGTCTCCCCGTCAATTCGACCCGGGGACGCACTCTCATGCTTCTGCTTTGAGGACGATTACAGCTTCGGAATCCTCCAATCCAACGCCCATTGGCATTGGTTCGTGGCGAAGTGTTCGAAATTCAAGTCGGACTTTCGTTACACGCCCGAATCCGTCTTCAACACCTTCCCCTGGCCGCAATCATCCAGCGTGAAGCAAATCGAAGCAGTGGCCGAGGCGGGCTGCGAGGTGCGGCGGGTGCGGAACGAGGCTTCTGAGAAGATCACCGGCGGGCTGCGGGCCGTGTACCGAACGCTGGAACTGCCCGGCAAGAATCCGCTCAAGGACGCCCACGCCGCGCTCGATGCGGCCGTGCTGGCGGCCTACGGCTTCTCGGCCAGGAAAGACCTGCTGGGGCAACTGCTGAAGCTGAACCTTGCCGTTGCCGCCGGAATCGACGAGGGCCAAGAGGTCACCCCGCCCGGGCTTCCGGCGAGCTTCCCCGATCCCGCACGCCTGATCACCGACGACTGCATCCGGCCGTAAGGACCGGAAAAGGGGCCATTCTACTCGTACCGCTCAAAGCCGGCCGAAAAAGTAGAATGTCCCCTTCTGCAACTCCGCATCCGTCCGAAGCGTATCTGGTTTCCACTGCCGGGAAGTACCGGTTATCGCAGGAACGCGCCGGGTGGAGATAGGCGTCGTAACGAGGAGCAAACGAGGTCTGATCGCCAGCTTAGTAGTTGTACGACATGCCGGCGAAGGCTCCGTGCAGGATGAGGTTTCCGTTGTAGTCGATGGCGCCGATTTCCGTGATGTCGCCGATATCCGGCGGAATCTGGTTGTCGGCCAGGGCGATCCCGGTAAACGCCACCACCCGATAGCCGCCGAAGAGGCTCCAGTGGGGCGCGAACTGCCAGTCGAGGCCCAGATCGATTTGCGTCAGGAACGAGATCGCGGTGGACGTGCTGGCAATGGGATAAGTTCCACCGCCGACGGTGGGCGAGGCCGCCGTGCCGTCGCCGCGATAGGCTTGGAATCGGTTCTCGATGGTGTTGTTGAAGATACCGACGGTGGGGCTGATGAACACGCGCAGCTTGGAGGTCAAATCGCAGTCGGCGTTGAATCCCATCTGAAAACCGACCAGATTGTTGACGACCCTGTCGTCGAGGTACGCTTCGTTCAGCCCGCCTGCGCCACCCCACGTGCCGGAAGCCAGCGATCCGAACTTCAGATCCTCTTGGAAGCGGAAGAAACGGACACCGGCCGACCAATCCAGATGGACCGGGTGCGACTCGTCGCTGAAGAGGCGGTTGCGCAGCACGTTGACTTCCAGATTGTGGAATTCGTTGCGGCGCCAGAGACGGTGTTCGGTGGCGCCGTCGAAGAGGGCCGTTCCGTTGACCCCGGCAAACTCGATGCGATCGACGGCCAGCGGCGTACTGACTCCGCTGGCGTGCGTTGTGCCGAGAAAGGCGTCGGTCGGCTCAAGCAGCCAATAGGTTGCGCTGACGTTCCAGGCGCCATCACTGAACCATCGGCCGAAGCGAATCTCGCCGCCCCCGCGCCACGTCATCTCGGGGTCGGTCGTATTGGCCAACAGGTTCGTGCGCGCCCCTGCTTCGTACGTGGTCCACAGCCGGTTCGGCACGTCGCGGCCCATGACCAGCCCCGACATCGACACAAACCAACTGGCCGATCGCTGCATGCGACAGGAGCGCGCAAATGGGCTGCCCACCGGTTGAAAGATGGGGTCGTGATCCGTCAAGATCTCGACGTCGGGGATATCGGCGGTGAGTTGCCCGGTCCCGCTTCGCGGGCCGATGATCGCCGGACCGTACGACTCCGATCCTCCGAACATCTCGTTGACCAGACTGATGTTTTGCCCGGGCGGAGGCATTCTCTGGCCGGCGGGAATCAATGCGGGCATACCCGGCCCGGAGGCACCGCGCGGAGATGGGTTGGGCGGCAGCGGCGGCAGTGGCGAGGGTGACGCGGGAATGTCCAAGCGGATCGACTGACCCGAGCTCATCGCCAAGGGCCCGCCCGGATATTGCCCACCAGAAGAATAGACCCCCCGAGGTGCTGCTC
>JABMRP010000931.1 GCA_013202535.1 Planctomycetota bacterium | reverse complement strand
GCAACTGTTGGCAACCATCAATCAATACCATCAACATCGAAATCAGATATCCTACGAAAGCCGACGCCGCCGAGCGAAACTCCTGTCAGAACTAGTCGGAAATACGTAGCGCTGTCATATTAGGCAACGCGCCTCTCGACCCCAGCGTATACGGTGATCCGGCGGGCACGGTCCCGGCTGCCCCCTACTTGGGGCCGGTCACGTTCGCGTCGCCCGACATGGAGGCCGACCTCAACGCTTGGCTTGCCAATCCGACGTCAAACTGGGGCTGGATCGTCCTGGGCGACGAGCGAATTAGCGATTCCAGCAGGTCGAGTAATCGCGGATTCGGCAGCCGCGAAAACGATGAACACCCGCCGATGCTGACCTTCGAGTACACCAGCGGTGCCAGCGTGCCCGAGCCTTCGTCGATTGTCCTTCTGCTGATCAGCCTCGGCGTCATGTGGTGGTTCCGGCGCGGCCATCCGTAGGCAATCATCCGGCGGCGAGATCGGAAAGCCTTTACGGAATCAGCAGCAGCGCGCCGTCCTCGTCGTCCGACAGCGGATCGGCGCCGAGAAGATCGAGGTCCATGCCCAGCGGATCGTAGCCTTGGATCCGGAAGTCCGACCAGAACAATTCCGTGCCGTCGAAGTAGGGCATGACGATCGCTTCCTTGATGCGATCCTCGTCGGTTTTCGCCGGGTCGTAGGTGATCCGCACGTCGGCCGCCCCGGGACCGGGCCAGGCCTCGAACTTGAGGTAGCCGGGTATCTCGTAGAGAATGTCGTCGCGATTGAGAAACCCCAGCAGTTTTGTTGCCCGGCCGCGACACCCGAGTTTCTCGATTTTCAACTCCACCACCGCCACTTCGTCCGGCCGCTCGCCGCGCGACTTCACAAATGAAGGTAACGGGAAAAGGTACGCACCGGCCACCGCGGCGGCAATACAGGCCAGGAAGACGGGCACCAGTGCCGCGCGCATCCAGCGTGTGCCCCATCCCGCCGGTAGCGACCAAGACAAGGCGACTTCGCCCGTCTTCCGGCCCGCGCAACGGTCGATGCATTGCGCACAGGCGATACAGCGAGCGGCACGCACTTCGTCGACTTGATCCACGGGGATGTTCATCGGGCAGGATGTCGCACATTGGCCGCAATCGCTACACACCTCGGCGTCGCGCCGCACGCGTCCCAGGCCGAACCGGGAGAACGGATTCAACACCGCACCCATCGGACACAACCACCGGCAGAACGGCATCGTAAAGAACAGCGACGCGGCGAGGATTGCGCCCGCACTGACGTAGGCCCAGATCTGAATATCCTCGGGCCAAAAGTTCCCGCTTTCGGGGCCTCCCCGGCCATAGCAGCCGATCAGCGCGTAGCACGGATCGTAGCCGCGAAAGACGAGTTCGCCGGCCGTCCAGGTCGCCCAAAGAATCAACCCGAGCACGACGTACTTCCCACACGCCAGCACACTCTCGATCGGCCGGCTCACGCCCACCGCCGGCAATCGCAGCCATTGGGCGCCGCGACGGGTCCAATCGGAAATCGTGCCGATCGGGCAGGCGTAGCCGCAGAAAGCGCGCCGCAGCAGCAGCGCCGTCAGCAGCACGCCGCCGAGCAGGTACAGATTCGACACGGCCAGGGAGCACACCATCGTGCCCTCGGTGGCGTAGGTGTAGAGCCCTTCGAGACCACCCAGCGGACACCAGCGCTCGGCATGCGCGCGGAGGCCGTAAACTCCGACCAGAACCAGGGCGAGGAATCCGAGTTGAACGAGGCGTCGCGTGTAGCGCATGCTGCCGATCACTTTCCGCCGCTTTTGCATTTTCCGCTCATCGGGCAAGTGCTGCAACTGCTGCCGCCGCTACACGACGACTCGCTGACTTTCGACTTGGTTTCCATTGCCGCGGCGAACGCGGGCGTCGATGCAAGAGCCGCGAAATCGGAACACTGTTGGGCGTGTGCCTTGACGCCGGCCAGCTTGCTGGGCGCGATCCCCTGGAAGGCACGGACCAGCGTCTCGGTCGCCTGCGGCTGATCGCCGCAAACAGCCCGGGCTCGCGACACGGCGTAGAGCATACCCGGGCCGGATTTCTCGGAGAGTTCAATCTTGCCGAGCACTGCACGCGCTTCGTCGCGCCGGCCCAGCCGGGCTTGGGCGATGGCCGCCAGTACCTGGGTGCGCGGCGTCTGTTTCTTTTCGTCCAACGCTCCGAGCACCTGCGCCGCCGGCTGGTTCAGATCGGCGGCCAATTGCGTCTCGGCGAGCAGGGCGGCCGAGGTGGCCGTATCGAGCCGGGCGTGCATACTCTCGGCCAAGGCCAGCGCTTCGCCGTCGAGTTTCTGTCTTGTGTAGAACGCGTGCAGCGCCTCGGCGATCCGTTGCCAGCGTGCCGTATCGGTTTCCCCGTCGAGACGTTCTCGCAACGCCACCACCTGACGGACCATGAGATACTGCTGCAAATACTGCCGGTTGCTCCGATCGGCGCGCGCCGCGGCGGCATACGATTGCAGGGCGCCGCGAAAATCGGCCTCGGCCAGCCGCGTCTCGCCGTCGGCGTACGCTTCTCCGGCGGTCCGTCCATAGGCTGGCGACACACTGGCAGCCAGCGATCCCAGGGCCAGAATCGCGAGCACTCGAATGGTTCTTGTCATGACATCCTCCGTTGGGGTGGGCGAGTCGATACATTCCATCATGGGGCCCGTTTCTCTTGCCGAAACACGCATTCTGGACAGCAAGCCCAGCGCGCAATATCTTCACACCCCAGGCGGGGTAAAAGCGGTCGGTTCTTGCACGGCGGGACCTCGCAAAACGGGCGTTTTGCTCGGTTGTCGCGAGGCAATGGGCTATGGAGCAATTCCGGTGCCAATGGTTTGCGTATAGTAGCCCGCTGGAAAAGTTGTACGGGTGCCTGGGGTTCTTTGGACGCGCCGTATTCCCAAGGTTTCTTGAGAACAGCGTTGGCTCGTACCACAGCGGTCCTTGCCCCCTCCATACCGAGCGGCTCTGATGCTGGAGATGGCCACGTACGTGCCAAGCGGTCCAGCCCGGTGCTAGAGCGAAACAGCCTAACTCGCCCCAGGATGGCAGATAGCTGCGTAACTGTCTGCAACGATTGGAGATACGGAATAGCCTCGTCG
>JABMRP010000930.1 GCA_013202535.1 Planctomycetota bacterium | reverse complement strand
TTGTTCGTGGATCTCGAAAACGACGACTACTCGTTGAAACCCGAATCGCCGGCCTTCAAGGTCGGCTTCAAGCCCATCGACCTCTCTCAGGTCGGCCTGCGAGGCAGAGACAAGAAATGATGTTGCCACGCTGGAGCAAGGACTTCTTCGTAGCGAGGCTTTCAGACCGTCTCGACACACCGCTCGGAAGCAGTCACTCAGCTTGACACCCCGCTCTGAAGCAGTACGCTGGCTAATCAGGGCGCGGGTGAGATTCATCATCAACTGCGACACTGTCGCATCACCCAGTATGAGTCATGACACAGTCCTGTGAAGCTTTAACCAACCGAAAGGCGCCGATCATGAGCAAGAAGAACGACCGCAGCGAACTGAACGTCGTGGACCAAGGGCCCTGTGGTGGCTGCTGCAGCAGTCCGCGACCGCAGCCCATGGGCGGCTTCTCGCGTCGGCAGTTCCTTCAAGGCGCGGGTGCCGCGGGCGTCGCGATGGGGGGGCTCGCCATGGCCGCGGCAAACGTCTACGCAGAGACCGCCGAGCCGGTGACCGCCGAGCAGCCGTTTCCCCGGGGCGCCCCGTTGCGTGTCAAGCCGATCCTGATCTACGACGTGCCGACGCGGCAGGACAGAACTTCGTGGCGCAGTTACGGCGGCATTCACACGCCTGAAGCCGCCCGGGAGGAAGCCGGCCGCATCGAGAAGGAGCTTGGCCAGTTGGAGCAAAAGGCCGAGTTCCCCATCCAGTTGCAGCCCATCGAGCTGCTCGACTCGCAAGCCAAACTGGCGGAGCTAGCCGTCGACGATACCGACCTGTGTATCGTCTACGCGGCCGGGTCCTGTACCCAGTGGCCGTTGAAAGTCCCGATGGCAATGTTCGTGCGGCACCGGTCCGGGCCGTTTTACCTGGGGTTCGAGATTGCCCACTGGCGATTCTTGCGCCAAGGCGGCGATCCGGTCGTGCTGGAAGGATTCGACACCGACGACGTGGTCGTCGACAGCTACGACGAGCTGCTCTGGCGTCTGCGGGCGATGTACGGTCTTAAGAACGCCCGGGGCACGAAGATGCTCACCATCGGCGGCCTGTGCGCCTACAGCCGTGAGGCGCAGGAGAACGGCCCGCGCGTGGCCGAAGAGGTTTGGGGCTACGATTTCGTTGACGTCACCGATGACGAGTTCGCCAAGCGGCTGGGCGCGGCTCGTGCGGATCAGCAGGTCGTCAAGCAGGTCGAAGCAGAGACGGCCGCGCTTTTGAACATGCCGAACGTCACGCTGGAGACGGACCGCAAGTTCGTGTTCAACTCGTACATGGCCCTGCACGTTTGCCGCCAGTTTCTTCAGGAGACCGGGGCGAGCAATTTCGGCTTTTCCAGGTGCATGGGTCACGACCAGATCGCGATGCTGGACACCCCGGCCTGCCTCGTGCTGAGCCTGGCCAACGACGAGGGCTACACGGCCTATTGCCACACCGACCTTTCGCACACCATGCCCGGCGTGTTGCTGCGCTGGATCGCCAGCCGGCCGACGTTCGTGTGCAACTCGCACTATCCGCACGACGGCCTGTTTTTCGTCGCGCATTGCCAGGGGCCAAGGCGCATGAACGGCCGGGATTTCGAGCCGGCCACGATCATGACCCACTACGAGTCGGACTACGGCGCGGCGTGCAAGACGCACTACACCAAAGGTCAAGAAGTTACGGCGGTGGTACCGAACCTGGTTTGCACGAAGTGGCAGGGCTTTCGCGGCAAGATCGTCGGCGCGCCGTCGTACCCGGCGTGCCGCTCCCAGATGGAAATCCTCATCGACGGCGACTGGAGGCGGCTCGTCCGCGAAATGCAGGGCTTCCACACTCAGATCGTCTACGGTGACTACACGCGGGAACTCGGCTACGCCCTGAAAAAGCTCGGTGGCCAAATCCAATGGCAGTGCTACAGCGAGATCGCGTAACCACCTACGTCATCGGAAGTTAGCGATTGGGGACGCGTGGACGGGATGCTCCTGGTTTGTGGCGATCCTCGCCCCCCAAACGGCAAGCATTTCTTGAAATGGTTCCGCATGCGGGTAAACTCTACGGCGTGTGGATTGCCGAAGTTGGCGACCAGCCGGTCTGAGCCAAGCCGGGCGATTCGGCCTCAAATTCGTCATGGGCGACCGTGAGTGCCATGTTGACTCCAACTCAAAACGAAACGCTGCGGGATAAGACGTATCAACTGCTCTGGGAAACCGGCATGAAAATCGAGAATGAGCGGATCCGTTCCGCCATGCTCGAAGCCGGCTGTCGGCAGGCCGCCTCCGGCAGGATACGGATTCCCAACGAGCTTGTCGAGGAGATGGCGGCCTGTCAGAAGAAGACGCAAGAACAGGACCAGCGCGACCAGGAGCTCCATCTGCTGTGCGGGATTGACTGGGCGCACCACGTTATCTGGCGCGACAAGCGAGAATCGATGCGGCAGGCATTGCAGTCCCGGCTGCTGGTGTCTGCTTTCGACTGCGGCCCGACGACGTACTACGACTATGCCCGAGAGAAGATCGTTCCCGTGGATACGGACGTCTTCGTCACGGCGAAGAAATTCGCCCAGGCGACGCCGGAGATCGGATACATCAGCACCTGGTACCGGCAGGACGTGCCCCAAGCGACCGAACGGATCGACTCGCTCGTGCTGGCGCTGAAGCACACCGACAAGGTCGACGGCATCGAGGCCATCGACCCGGCGACGATCAAGTATCTCAAAGAGATCAGTGAGATCATCACCGAGCGGCCGGGCGATTCGAGCTATCTGGCCGGCTCCGAGTGTATCACGTCGCCGCTGATCTTGGAGAGACGGTCGGCCGACGACATCGTGGAGAGGAAAACGCGGGGAATCCATCGCTACCACGTCGCCTCCATGCCCACGATAGGAGTATCGACGCCGGTGACCATTGCCGGCTCGGTGGTGATGGAAGCGGCGGAGATCCTGGGCGGGATGGTGGCATGCTTCGTCCTGGATCCCGAAAGCGACTTAAGCGGCCGGGCCATCGCCCTGGTGGCCGACATGCGGAACGGCAACAGCACTCCCTCCGGCCCGGAGCCCACGCTGGTGAACCTTGCCGTGCGCGAACTGTTCGATACCTGGTGGGGCGGGCACCTCTGGGTGGAGGTCTTCTTCAGCCCCTATGCAAAACGCCCGGGATTGCAGGCGGTGACCGAGAACTTCTACGGCCTCTGGCGGTACTCGAAGCTGCTGGGCAACCCCGACATCCCTTACCCCGGCATGGGAACGCTCAACAGTGGCGGCACGGGCTGTTTCGTTCAATTCATGCTCGACATGGAGATTCGCAGGTCGCAACTGGCGACGAAGGAAGAGATCCCGATCGACGACGAAGCCTTGCCCATCGAAGAAATCTGCCAAATCGCAGCGGCCGACGGCGGTTTTCTGACGAGCGAGCACACACTGAAACACTGCCGCGACCTGTGGACGTCGCCGCTGTTTCTTACCGAAAACCCCGATCCGACACGATGGCCCGGCGATGAAAAGGCCATTCTGGATAGATGCGACCAGATGTGGCGGGAAAACCTGAACCACTACGAACCTCCGCAATGGCCCGAAGAGAAGACCAGAGCACTGGAACAGGTGCTGGTGAGGGCGAAGCGGGAGTTCTCGGGCGGATAGGCGGATAGGCTGTTAGGCTGTTAGGCTGTTGGGCTGTTAGACTGTTGGGATGTATACGGGGTGGGGCAATGCGTGACCATTCAAAGCTTAGAGCGTTTCGGTTGGCGGATGAGCTGGCGATTCTTGTTTATCGAGCAACACGTTCGTTCCCCAGGGAGGAGCTTTTCGGGTTGAGCGCCCAGATGCGGCGCGCGGCAGTGTCGGTTGCCTCGAACATTGTCGAGGGCTGCGCTCGCCGCACCGAGGCCGATTACCTTCGTTTTCTGGATATCGCATTCGGTTCCTTCCGGGAACTAGAGTACCAGGTCTCCCTAGCGCATCGTCTTGATTATCTGGGAACCGACGAACACGGACTTCTTCACGCAAAGTGTACCGAGACCTCCAAGGTCCTCTCCGCACTGATCCGATCCCTACGAACGAGACCTAACAGCCCAACAGTCTAACAGCCTAGCAGTCCCTGCATGGACTCCTGACACAAAGCTCTTACACCCGCAACCCAACCGAGTCGAGCCCATGAACACGATCACCAAAGAGACCATGCTCGACATGCTGCGGGTGATGTATCTGATCCGCGGCTTCGAGTTGAAGATGCAGGAACTCTTCCAGGAGAAGGCGTTGGCCGGGGGCTTCCTCGGGGCCCTGCATTCTTACGAGGGCGAGGAAGCCGTTGCGGCGGGTGTGGGAGCTTGCCTGCGAAAGGACGACTACGTCTTCAGCACGCATCGCGGACACGGTCATGCCATCGCCAAAGGCTTGGATCTGGACGGCATGGTCGCCGAGCTTTTGGGCAAGGAGACCGGCTGCTCTCGCGGCCGGGGCGGATCGATGCACCTGTTCGATCCGGAAATCGGATTGATGGGCGGCAACGGCATCGTCGGAGGCGGGCTGGTGCTGGCCTTGGGCACCGCGTACTCGGCACTCTACCGAGGCACCGATCAGGTGACGGTCTGTTTCTTCGGCGACGGCGCCGCCAGCCAAGGCGGCTTTCACGAATCGCTCAACATGGCGGCCCTCGAAAAGTACGCCATTCTCTACGTGTGCGAGAACAATCTGTATGCCGCAACCACACCCGTCGGAACGAACTGCCCGCTGGAGAAC
>JABMRP010000093.1 GCA_013202535.1 Planctomycetota bacterium | reverse complement strand
TGTTGAGCCTCGTCTTCTCGCTGAAGACCCACCGGCATCTTTTCTCCGGAACAGAGGCCGAATTGCGGGAAGAGATCGCCGCGACGCTCGCCAAAGGGCCCGCCAAAACGCCCGCCGAGACGGAACACCACGCGGTCGGTTGGAGCCGCCCCGCCGCTGTCGTGCTGCTGCTGGTCGCCACGGCCGGGGTCGCCTGGATGAGTGAGTTGCTGGTCTCCGCGGTGGAGGACGCGGGAACGGCGATGGGCCTCAACCATGCCTTTATCGGCGTGATCGTCGTGGCGGTGATCGGCAACGCGGCCGAGCACTCGACCGCCGTGCTGATGGCGATGAAGAACAAGATGGATCTGGCCTTCCACATTGCCGTGGGCAGCGGCATCCAGATCGCCCTGTTCGTGGCGCCCGTGCTGGTCTTCGCCAGCATGGCCTTCTGCCCGGACCAACCGCTCGATCTCCACTTCACGGCCCTGGAGATGATCACCATGATCCTGGCTGTCGGCATATTGGCCCTGGTGAGCCTCGACGGCCAGTCGCACTGGATGGAAGGCGTGATGCTGCTGGGCGTGTACGTGATCTTCGCCTTGGCCTTCTTCCACTTGCCGCTGGAGCCGACCGAACTGCCCGTCCACTGATCGCAACTTGCACCACGGGAGAACTCCGATGACACCACGCACTCGACACACACTTTTCCTTGGCATTCTGGCCATCGGCACACTGGCAGCCGCTCTTCCCACCGCCAACGCACGGGGAGAAGACCGGCCGCCGAACATCATCTTCATCCTCACCGACGATCTGGGGTTCGGCGATCCGGGCTGTTTTGGGCATCCTTATATCAAGACGCCGAATCTCGACCGATTGGCCAGGCAAGGGACGCTCTTTACGCAGTTTTACACGAACAATCCGGTCTGCTCGCCCAGCCGGACGGCCTTTATGACGGGCCACTATCCGGCCCGGCATCGCGTGCATCAGCATTTCGCCACCCACCAACAGAATCGCCAGCGTCGCATGCCCGACTGGCTCGATCCGGGCGCGACGACCGTGCCCGATTGCCTGAAGAAGGCGGGTTACGCCACCGCGCATTTTGGCAAGTGGCATCTCTGCGGCGGAACGATCGCCGACGCTCCCTCGCCTTCGGCTTACGGGATCGACGATCATCGCACATGCACTTCCTCGGGTCCGAACTGGAAAGTTTCGAAGTACCCTTATTTCCGCGCCCAATCGACGGGCCTGTTCGTCGACGAGACGATTCGTTTCATTCGGGCGAATAAGGATCGGCCGTTCTACGTCAACCTCTGGACCCTGGTCCCCCACGCCACGCTGAAGCCCACGCCCGAGGAATTGGCCGTGTACGAGGGGCTCCAGGTCGATCCCGCGCGATTCAAGGGACGCATGCGGGCGTATGCCGACCGGGCGAAGAATCTCGACGCGCAGGCCCGGGTCTATTTCGCCGCCGTGACGGGGATGGACAAGGCCCTGGGCCGACTGCTCGATACGCTGGATGACATGAAGCTCTCGGAGAATACGCTGATCCTGTTCACCAGCGACAACGGGCCGGAGGATTATCACGTCGGCAACGCCGCCAACGCGGGCATGGGTTCGCCGGGCGAGTTTCGCGGCCGCAAGCGGAGCATCTACGAAGGGGGCGTTCGCACTTCATGCATCGTTCGCTGGCCGGGGCACGTGCCGGCCGGCCGGGTCGACGATACGTCGGTGCTGACCGCCGTCGACTTTCTGCCCACCGTCTGCCGTCTGGCCGGGATCGCTCCCCCGGATATTTCGCCCGATGGCGAGGATGTGAGCGATATCTTGCTGGGTAAGTCTCGGTCCGAGCGGAAACCGATCTATTGGCAGTGGCGAGGCGGCGTGGCCGGCGACCCGTCGTATCGCCCCCCGGGTTTGGCGGTGCGCGACGGGAAGTGGAAGCTGCTGATCAACCCCGACGGCACGGGCGCCGAACTGTACGACATCCCCGCCGACCCGGCCGAGAATCGCAATCTGGCCGAAGCGCAACCGGAGATTGTTCGCCGATTGTCGGAGCAAGTATTGGCTTGGAAGAAGAC
>JABMRP010000929.1 GCA_013202535.1 Planctomycetota bacterium | reverse complement strand
GCCGGGGATGATGGAGCCGGGGATGATGGAGCCGGGAATGATGGAGCCGGGAATGATGGAGCCGGGGATGAGGGGAGTGGGGCCCGACGGGCAAATGCAGCCCGTTTTGCCGAGGACAGACTTTGACGAGGAGCCCGAGGAGCAGACGACCGCCGAGGAGGCGAAGCCGGAAGACGATGTGGACAATCCGTTCATTCGAACGGAGGACGGGAGACTCAGACCGAAGTACTACCTGTTCCGTTTCCTCGACTACAAAGTCGCCCCCGGAAAAAGATACAAGTATCGCGTTCAATTGGCGCTGAGAAATCCCAGTTACCAGATGGACGAACGGTTGCTGCAAACCCCGGACGTGGGGCTGACACGGTCGCGGAGAACCAAATGGACCGAGTTCACCGACGAGGTGTTCGTGCCGCGAGACGACCGCATCTTGCTCGATAGAGTGGTCGTTTCGGCTTCCGCCTCGGTCGAACCCAAAGCGGAAGTGATCCTGCTGAAGTGGCTCGCCGACTACGGAAAAGAGGCGTTTCTCAAACAGCGGATCGTTCGTGGTCAGTTTGCCAAGTTCTTTGAAGAGAAATTCGATCTGACGACCATCCCCGAGAAACGGGGAGGCGTCTTGTTGGACGCCGCGCATCAAATGAGGAATCGCTTGAAAGAGGACGACAGCCTGATTCCCGTTGAATTCAACACCGCCACCACGCTGCTGGACGTCCTCGGCGGCCAGCGCATGGTCAGGAGATTCGGCCGCAAGACCATTTCCCTGTCTGCGCCGAGCAAGATTCTCCTGATGGATCCGGACGGCCGTCTGGTCGTGCAAACCGAAGCGGGCGACTTGGCCGAAGCCGGCAAATTCGAGGAAAAGAAAGAGGAAGAGGAGGATCCCCGCAATAACATGGGACTCCCCGGCGGACCTATGGGTGAAGGTTACATGCCGGAAGACTACGAGGGCATGGGCCTGCCCGGCATGGGCATGGAAGAAATGCCACCCGGCGCCGGAGGCCGCAAGACCGGCCCGACGCGAAGGTCCTCGACTCGAGGAAACTCGTCGCGCAACCCGCGCACCGGTGGTCGGCCGCCCGGCGCTTGAGCGAAAAGAGCCCCCGGTGCTGAAGCACTTCAGCCAAGTGGCCCGTCGAAAAAACTGAACCTGCCATTTTGAGTGCCACGGGCGGCTTGCCCGCCCGTGGCACCTGCAAATTCCCTCGCCATTTCTGGCGGCTTCTTTCCCCGCTCCCCCATCTTCGCGTTTCGCGCCGCCGCCGACTCCGTTTCCCCGCAACGGCAAGGGCCATTTCGTGGCATCCGGCGGATTTGAGCGGAAATGCCCTTGACCCAGGTTGGCTCACCGGGTATTTATCCCGCTCTCTTCTACCGAATTCCAAAATCACCAGTCAAGATCCCCTCGGCCACTCGCGTGCCGGCGTTCCATTTTCCGGCACCGTGCGTTGGTCGGCGCCCCCTCGGGGTACGAGTCAGTTCGGCTCCCCGTTCGTATCGCCGCGCCACGTTGGTCGGAGGATGGTCCACGTCATTTCGCCGTTCGCAAGCCTTAACGGAATGCTGCGACTTTCAGAAGGAGAGCCGTGTTGAAAACCATTGCAAGAACTCTCGCGGGTTTGATCGCCGTTGCCTGGAGCCTGACCGCGACTCCGGGTTTTTCCCAACCGTTTCCTTCGGCCGGGGGAGCCCCGATTGGCGGTGCCACTTTCCGGGGAAGCGCCGTGGATGCCCAAGGGGCGAAGCGCCTGGCGCAAGACTTCATTCAGAGGAGTCGGCAGTCGCTGGCGAGAAACGATGTGACGACGGCGATCCATTGGTATCGCCAGGCCGTACAGCAGCGAGCGGCGTTTTCCGCCGGCGAGTACTCACCACGGCAACTGGCCGCCGAAATTCGCCGCCAGGGTGGCGACGTAGCGGCGCCGGCCGCGGGTAACCCGGCCGCCCACGGCACGCTGAGACACCTGCCGCCCATCGATCAGGTATCGCAGATGCCCCCCTCGCCGTCGCAAGCGACCGGCGATCGGGCCCAAGCACTGAAAGCCCTGGGCCGCGCCCGACTCGCGTTGGCCGGCGGCGACTTCCGGGAGGCCGACCGGCGGATCAATCAGGCCCTGGGGCTGCAAACCCGTTATCAACCCGGCGACGACACACCCGCCGCCGTGGGAGCCCTCATCGAAAAAGCGCGGCAGGTCCGCGACATGTCGGCCAGCCAGAGCAACACGGAAAACTACCGCCGGAAATACGCCCAAGTCTTGCTCGAACAAGCCGACGGCCTGCTCCGCTACGGAGAACTCGACGCGGCCGAGCAACTCGCCAATCTGGCCGCCACGCATCGTAGGGATTACGGGGCGTTCGAACGGAATCCACAAACGGTTCTCGATCAGATCGCCACCGCCCGACGGGGCGTAGCGCGGCCGAGCACGGGGATGCCCACCGGCGGTGCGGTCTCCGGTCCCACGCATTCGGTGGCAGCCAAACGGCAGGCCCTTGACTCGCTTCGCCAGGCGCGTGCCGCGATGGAACAAGGCGATCTCCGCCGGGCCGAGTATCTCGCCCGAGACGTTCAGCAGATGCGAATTCCCTCCAGCGCCTTTGGCCCCGGAGAGGATCGCGCCGAGTTGGTGCTCACGGCGATCGAGAACGCGCGTCGCCGGGTCGATACGCAGGTGATGCCGGCCGGCGGACAGGGAGTGATTCCCGCCGCGGGTAGGGC
>JABMRP010000928.1 GCA_013202535.1 Planctomycetota bacterium | reverse complement strand
CGGATCGGCGCCCCGCATCTTGCTCTCGATGTGTTCGTGCGACCAGAGCTTTCCGCCGATCAGGAAGACATCGGCATGGATCCCCCAGGCGAACGAGCCGATCTTTCGTGGAAGCATCCAGAGTGGTTTCCCGCTTTGCGCGTCGTAGGCGTACAGATCGCAAGGAATGGTGTGGAAGGTGTTGGGCAGCTTCCCGACCGGCTGCGCCACGAAGAGTCGCTCGTCGTCGGCCAGGACCGTGCAGTTATCGCTCATGTGTACGCCAAGCATCATGCGGTGCGTCGGGTGTTCCGGACGAGGTCGCGTCCAGAGCGGTTTGCCGTCTCGCAGCGCGAAAGACACGATCGAATCCTGGGTGATCGCGAAGACCCTTCCCGAGCGGACCGTCAATTCCAGATGCGTCTGTGCCGACACGGCATCGTAGCGCCCGCGCAGGCCGTCGAGCCAATCCGACTCCCAGAGCTTGCGGTTCGATTGCGGATCGATGACGCGAATTCTCTTCCGGATGCCCAGGGGCTTCGTGCGTGCTTGGCCGGGCGAGTCGGCCGCTGGATTGGCCGGCGTGTTCGGCGTCTCGTAAACCGAGAGGATCAGCTTGCCGTCGCTGAGGAGCAACTCATCGGCAAACTCCGTTTCGCTCAGCACCTTGACGACCTCGCCGGTTCGCGCGTCAAGCACGGAGACCGGTGCATTCCAGCCCAAGGTGACGTAGAGTCGGCCGCCGTCGACGACCATCCGCTTCGGCAACTGAATCGGCTGGCTGAAGCGGACGTTCTGCCGGACCCCCCAACTCTTCCAGCCCCAATCTTCGATGGGCCTTTTCCAGAGTACGAGTCCGTTGAATGCGTCGCGCGCGATCAGAACAAACTTGCCGCCGATGTCTGAATGAAACGTGGAACGTGGCGATTCATCGACGATGGAGAAGATGCGGCCGCCTCCGGTCACCATCGCGCTGGTGGCGAGCACTTCGTCGTGGTGACGTGAGAATTGTGGATCGGCAACCCAGCGAAGGCGTTCCGGCTTCCCCACTTGCATGTCGCTCGACACGGCGTTGCCGTCGGCGGCGTGCAGAAAATGCGTCCACTCGTCGATGTCCGCCGGCCACGGCTTGACGGTCCTCTTGCCGTCGATATAGGCGACACCGAGAGGGACAAGCACGCGCATCATCTCATCCGTGGAAACCCGGTGCGGATCATCCGCGACGATCAGGTTCACCAAATTATCGGCATACGGAAGATGGACGCCGTCAAAAGTATCCACCGATACTTTGCCGTGGATACCCAGCGATTGAATATACTCGCGAGCCTCGGCTATCGTCTCGGCATCCGTATCCAGCCCATGGACCAAGTAGCGGTCGTTCTTCCTCAAGGCCGCCGTCAGTCGGCCGTCGCCGCAGCCCAGGTGTACGACCAGCCCGCCGGAAACTCCCGAAGAGCCGAGAATATCATCCGTCGACTCGGCCTTGGCTATTCCCGCGCAAGACAGGCACAAGCACACGAACAAACAGCTCGCCGCCTGCAAGGGTTGACTTCCTGGGCAAAACATCTGTTTCCTCCTCCGGCTACGCGAAGCGCCGACTACGGCGATGGTTCCAACTTGAGCCGGTTGATGAACTCGACGGATTGGGCCATTTCCGGCATGTTGTCCAAAAAGTCGTAGGAATATTCCAGCCCGATTAGCGTCGGTTTAACACCCAGGCGACGAATCTCTTGGAGCAGCTTCTCGAACTCCGCCTTGCCCGTTCCCCAGGGAACATCGTGTCCTTCCGCGGAGAGTTCGCTGAGGTCGTGGGGTTGAATCGTGATCAGCCGATCCCCCAGTTTTCGGATTCCTTCGATGGGATCGACGCCGGCTCGGATCCAATAGCCCGTATCGGGGCATGCGCCGATTCGTTTGCTCCGGCCCTTGCAGACCTTGAGGATCCCCTCCGGTCGCCAATAGACGGGCGATTGATCGGGGCCGTGATTGTGAATGGCGAGCTTGATATCGTACTCGTCACAAAAACGCTCGATCACGTCGAGCGACTCCGGCGGCGGTTCGGAGATGAAGGTCTCGATTCCCATCTTTCGGCCGAATTCGAACACTTTGCGGCAACCGGCCTCATCGCCCGGGATTTGCGCATAGAAACATGTCGGCATCCGAACACCGGCGGCGTTCATTTTCAGGCGGATTTGCGTTAGTTCCTCGTCCGAGAGGTTGCCGTCGAAATTCTTCGGAATCTCCTTGCTCACCTTCTGGAAACTAAGCCCGCCGACGTAGCCCAGACCAAGTTCACGGGTTTTGTCGATGCCTTCAAACAGGGTGTATTTGTGCAACCCCCACATCGTCACGCCGAATTTCCAGCCAAGCTGTTCCCAAGCGGCGATGGTGGGCGTCAGTCGGTTGCTGGGCGTGGTGGAGCCGCCCAAGTCGCCCATGACGAATTGGATGGCGCCCGAGTAGAATTCCAGGATCTTGGGGTTCATGAAGTCCCGGGGGCTGTGGCCGATCGTACAATAGACGACGCGGCCGCGGCCGTAGTTTCGCGTCCAGGCCAGGGCGTAATCCTCGTCGGCCCGCTCGACACCGGGGTGCGTGCCTCCCGGAGGAAGCTCCGTCTTGGCCGTATCGATGCTGAAGAGTACGTGAAGGCGGTCTCGCGAATAGGGGCCGCGCACCCGAAAGAACTCGCCGACGTGCTCGAAGCCTTTGCCGCCGAAGGGTCGGGTGAGCGGATGGTCCGGCGAATCGAGCTTCACCACGACACGTTCGTCCTGCGCCAGATGAGCCGCGCCGCGTCCGCCGATCATTTGCCCGAATTCCGGCCAGGTTTCCTTGGCTCCCTTTTCGAAATCGGTAAAGGCCACGGTGGTTCCATGGATGCCCAGAAGTCCACCGCCGCCGAGCACAAACTCAAGCAGGTTCCGGCGGAGTTGCGGATCGGTGAACAGATTGCCCACGGTATTGTTCAGACAGACGGCGTCGAATTGCTGGAGATGGTCCTTTTTGAACACAGCCGGGTCTCGCGAAACGACCGTTGTAAACGCCCCTGTTTTCTCGCCCATGCGTGTGAAGGCGTAGTTTGCGTAAGGGATCGAGCCGTGTCCGCCATACCCGACGTTGCCGTCGTAGATCAGGAGTTTGCAAGGTTGCTTGCGAGGTTCCTTGACGCCGGCCGGCGCTTCAGCAGGCAGCGCTCGTTCCACTTGGTTCTTCGCCTCTTCTGAAAGCGGGCGGCGCGGCCTTTGGGCCGGCGCCGACGTTGCCAGGCCAAGGAATAGGGCTGAGATCAGGAGTGCATGGAGAGTGGCTCTCATCGGGTTGGTCCTCGCTCTATTGAGTACTCGTATAGGAATTGAGGTTGTCATCACGTTGACGCGGTGACGGCAGCAGTGTTGATGTGAACTTAGCCTTTCCACGACCGCACGTCAACAAAACGAGTTTCTTCCGATGCGGCGGCGTTCGTTACCGCGCTCAACTGGTTGGCCGTGCTCTCAGGCGTTTGCTGGTCTCGCTTGGCGACCGATTTGGAATGGCCGGGGACACCCCCCGTCAGGGCTGGCTGACTCGTCCGGGCCGCCCGATCACGAGTAAGCCGGGACACTTTTTCTAACGCATGCCGGAGGTTGGCGTGCGGAGATCTCGACTCGGGGCTATTGCAGCAAACACTCGGTATAATCAGGGGCGGTGGCATCGCCGCAAAGAGTCATGCCCAGAAGCGACGCCACGCGATTCTTTCAGACGATCGAGCAAGCCCGGCCAAAGGAGTCATTCGATGCGTGCAGTATCCAAGGAGTTCGCAATTGCGGCGTGCGTTTTGGCAGCCCTTATCTTCGGCGTGCTGCAAGGGGTTGCCGCTGGGGAGGACGCGGCGGTCGAATTGCCCGAAGGCGTGGATGCCGTGTGGGACTTGGAGGAGGCGTATCGCCAATCCACGAAGACTCGCCAGCGGATCTGCATCAACGGCCTGTGGCGCTGGCAGCCGGCAGACCCGAATCGCGATGACGTGCCAGGCGGCGACTGGGGTTACTTTAAGGTTCCCGGCTGTTGGCCGGGAATCACCGACTACATGCAGAAGGACTGCCAGACGGTCTATGCTCATCCGAGCTGGAGGGACGAAGACCTGGGTGGCATCACCGCGGCCTGGTACCAGCGCCAGATCACGGTACCGGCAGAGTGGACCGGCCGGCGGATTGCCCTGCAGGCACAGTACGTCAATTCCTATGCCGTCGTGTACGTCGACGGCAAAAAGGCCGGCGAAGTACGGTTCCCTTCGGGCGAGGTCGATCTGTCGGCGGCGTGCTCACCCGGCCAGGAGCATGTCCTCAGTATGCTCGTGGTGGCCATGCCCCTGGGCGGCGTCATGCTCTCCTACAGCGACACGGCTTCGGCCAAGAAGATCAAGGGCCGCGTGGCACGGCGCGGCCTGTGCGGCGACGTCTACCTGGCCAGCAGGCCGCCGGGTCCGCGTATCGGCGACGCGAAGGTAGTCACGTCCGTGCGCAAGGGGCGTATTAGCTTCGACGTGGCGCTGGAGGGCCTTGCCGAGGACTCGAAATACATCCTCAAGGCCGCCATTGCGGACGGAAAACGCACGGTCCAGGAATTCACCAGCGAGCCCTTCCAGAGAGACGAACTGGTGGATGGTCGTATCACCCTAACGAAGCAGTGGAAACCGGAGAAGCTATGGGATGTCCATACGCCCGAGAATATGGTTCACCTCCATCTTTCGCTGGCAGAGGCTGATGGGGAACTGCTTGACGCCGGTCTTCCCACCCGTTTCGGGTTCCGAGAGTTCTGGATCGATGGCCGGGACTTCTTCCTCAACGGCACTCGCATCTTCCTCTCGTCGGTGCCACTGGACAACGCCCAGGTCGGCGCTGCCTGGGCCAACTACGACGCGGCCCGAGAGAGTATGCAACGGCTGAAGAGCTTCGGGATCAACTTCGTCTACACGCACAACTACGGCTGCGAGCCGGGCTCACATTTGAGCTTTGAAGAGATTCTCAGGGCCGCGGACGACGTGGGGATGCTGGTTGCCTTTTCCCAGCCACATTTCGGCCACTACGAGTGGGACCGCGGCGACGCCGACCAGACGAACGGTTACGCTCGGCACGCGGCGTTCTACGTAAATGTGGCGCGGAATCACCCGTCGGTCGTGGCCTACTCCACCAGCCACAATGCCACGGGATACGGCGAGGACATGAACCCCGACATGATCGATGGAATCCAGGACCGACGGAGCGAGTGGTCGGCCAGAAACGTGAATCTCGCCCGGCGGGCCGAGGCGATCATCAAAGGGCTCGACCCCAGCCGCATCGTCTACCATCATGCCTCGGGCAACCTGGGCCCCATGCACACGATCAACTTCTACGCGAACTTCGTCCCCATCCAGGAGATGTCCGACTGGTTCCAGCACTGGGCCACCGAGGGGGTGAAGCCGGTTTTCACGTGTGAGTACAGCGTGCCCATGCCGTGGGATTGGACGATGTACCGAGGCTGGTACCAAGGCCACCGCGAGTTCGGCAGCGCCCGGGTGCCCTGGGAGTTCTGCGTGGCCGAGTGGAATGCCCAGTTTGTCGGGGATCGGGCGTACCAAATCAGCGAGCAGGAGAAGAGGAACCTCCGCTGGGAGGCCGAACAGTTCCGCGCCGGCAACCGCTGGCATCGTTGGGACTATCCGCATCCAGTGGGCTCCCGTGATTTTGAAGAACGCTACCCCGTGTACGCGATGTACTTCTCCGACAACTGGCCCGCCTTTCGAACCTGGGGAGTGTCGGCCAACTCGCCTTGGAACCACGGACACTACTGGACGCTGCGCGATGGAGTCCAGAAGGGCCGCAAAGAGTTCCAGGTGGATTGGCAGAACCTCCAGCGTCCCGGGTTCAGCGCGGACTACGTCGAGGATCGCTACGAGAGGATCGACCTGGCCTTCGAGCGATCCGACTGGATACCCACCGTCGCCGCCGAGGCCCTGATTCGCAACAACGGGCCGCTTTTGGCCTACATTGCCGGCAAACCCGGAGCCTTCACGAGCAAGGACCACAGTTTCTACCCCGGCGAAACCGTCGAGAAACAGCTCATCGTGATCAACAATTCCCGAGAAACGGTGACCTGCGACGGCAAGTGGTCGTTCGGAAAAGGGGACAGGACCCTTTTGCCGGAACGGCCCGGAGGGTGCTTCGCACAAAAGGGTCCTGTCCCCTTTTCCGCCAGGGAGATCACCGTGGCGACAGGACAGCAGGATCGCATCCCGTTGCGGTTTGAGCTGCCGGCCAAGCTGGCTTCCGGCACGTACGAACTGAGCGCCACCGTCAGGTTCAGCACGGACGAGACGCAGGAGGATTCCTTCTCGATTGACGTTCTGCCGCGTCCAACGCCTCCCCGGGTGGATGCGAAGATCGCGGTGTTCGATCCTCGGGGAGAGACGAGCAAGCTGCTCGACGGCATGCGGATCCGGCATCACAACGTGGGTCCGGAGGCCGACCTGTCGGCGTACGACCTTCTCGTCGTGGGAAAAAACGTGCTCACGGTCGACGGGCCCGCGCCGGACATCACGCGCGTGCGCGACGGGTTGAAGGTCCTGCTGTTCGAACAGACGCCGGAAGTGCTGGAGAAACGCTTTGGGTTTCGCGTGACAACGTACGGACTGCGACGAGTCTTCAAGCGGGTGCCCGATCATCCGGTTTTGGCCAACGTAGACGACGAGCACTTGCGCGACTGGCGTGGGGAGGCGACGATCACGCCGCCCCGTCTGGACTACAAGCTGAGTCCCGAGTTCAACTACGCACCGACGGTCCGCTGGTGCGGCATCCCGGTCAGCCGACTGTGGCGATGCGGCAACCGAGGCAACGTCGCCTCCGTGCTGATCGAGAAACCGCCGCGCGGCGATTTCCTGCCCATCCTCGACGGCGGCTACAGCCTTCAGTACAGCCCGTTGATGGAGTACCGCGAGGGCAAGGGGATGATGCTGTTCTGCCAGATGGACGTGACGGGCCGGACCGAGAGCGACCCCGCGGCCGAGACGCTGGCTCGCAACGTGCTGGATTACGTCTCGACGTGGAAGCCATCGCCGGGGCGCAAGGCCGTCTACGTTGGCGACCCCGCCGGGAAGAGCCATCTCAGGTCCGCGGGCGTCCCCTTGAATTCCTACCAGCGCGGCAAGCTGACGACCGATCAGGTCCTGGTGGTGGGACGCGGCGGCGGACGGGAATTGGCCGGGGATGCCGCCGGCATCGGCGACTGGCTCGAAGCGGGAGGGCACGTGCTGGCCGTCGGCCTCGACCAACAGGAGGCCAACGCGTTGCTGCCGATG
>JABMRP010000927.1 GCA_013202535.1 Planctomycetota bacterium | reverse complement strand
GGGCACAAGTGCCGGGGCTAAACTTCTCCATCGGGCAATTTCTCGAACCGCTCCAACGCCGTCTCCAAATCGCCGTACACAAACTCGTGACACGCACAACGATCAATCAGCCGGGTCATCGTGTCGAATCCGACGGTGCCCAGCGTGCTGTAATTAAACGCGTTGCCGGCCAACTGCATGAAGGCCGTGCCCTTGGCAAGCGGCCGGGATCGGGCCGTCACCTCGGGAACGTACTGCGGAAAGACGATCCAGGCAGGCACCGCCGGTTGCCCGGCTTCGGCGATACACTCTCCGGGTGGACGCATGTGGGCGACCGTGCCTTTGACCGTGTCGTCCCAGGAGAAGCCGATCCGGGCGTCGGGCGAGAAGCGGCGAATCACGTCGATCGACTCGTTCTTCAGGCTCACCGGCCGCGGCAGCGGAACGATCCGCCCGTCCTCGGGCCGAATGATGGCGATCTCGTCGGAGAGCAGACGCCATCCTGTCAGGGCCAGCGCCGCACACAACGTGCTCTTACCGGCACCGGGCCGCCCGGGCAAGAGCACGGCCCGATCGTCGCGGGCCAGCACGGCGGCGTGCAACATCAGATATTGATGGGCCTGCGTGACCACGCACCAGTTCCAGCCCCATTCCAACAGCGGCGCGGCCAGCCGGCGCGGGAAGGGCTTGAACGGGCACTGGTCGTCGAACTGGAAGAGCGCCTGCGGACGAATCCAACGTCGCGCGCCGCGCGGTGTGCCGATGCGAATGTGAAAGTCGACAAACCCGTCGCCGTCGTCGGTGGGAAAGTCGGCGTAGGCGTAATGCAGCGCCCGGGCCAGATGACGGATGGGCGAATGCAGGCGGCTCACAAACGGCCCGGTGCGCACGCAGATTCCCGGCCCGGCCAATCGTTGGCCCAGATCGCGCGGCGAAAGCATACCCAGCTTCACGGCACCACCGGCTCAATGAGTCCCAAGTCGTTTAGTTCATCCAACAACGAAGCGATCGTGTCCCGCGAACTTGGAGGAAGCAGGGCAAGAAGTTGCTCAACGGTGGCCGGCTCCTTTTCGAGGCAGCGTAGCGCGCCGGCGGCAAGAGAGGCAAGCAGATGGGTATCGCCCGAGGCCCAATGATAAACGACGCTTTGGTCTTCCCAGACTTGCCAGCGCAGTTCGGCCGAGGAGGCGATCTTCCAGGTTGTCTGCCGATGGGGCGTCATGCCGCCTCGCTGGTCCATGCCGGAGCCGAAACGATTTGCTTTCCCGCAGTAACCGCCTGCTTACCAATCGTCACCGTCTCCCGAATCGCCGTCTCCCGAATCGCCGCCATCGTCGCCGTCTCCCGAATCGCCGCCTTCGGGAGGAGGATCCTCGTACCAGGGCGGGTCTTCCGGTGCCGATTGCGAACTTGTCGAGGGATTGGGAACCTCATTCGTCACGGGGTCCTGAGATGCTCCGGAGAGCGTTCCCGACGGGTCCTCACCGGTTTGACCCCAAGCCGGCCGGCTTCGCAAGGTCAGCACCATCGGAACGGCGGCCAAGCCTGCCTTGAGAAAACCTCGGCGCAGAGTCGAGGATGCCGCTTTGCGCGACTTCTCATTGCTGGGCACAGTATCATCCGTCGCGCTGCACGAGTCGTCGGGCACCGACGGGCGAGGCCCGGGCAACGGTTCGGATTGTTGGTCAATCATGGATGCTCCCCTGCGTACCGTTCCAAACCGGTCTTCCATCGGTGGACCCCGAGCTTGGAATCGTGCTGGACACTTCGTCGGGCGCGTACGAGAAAAACCGCGCCGGAGCGAACTATCCGCCACAGTGTATTATATGGTCAATTTCGCCCCACGCCAGTATATTGTGCCTAATAGCTCCATTTGCCGCCGACCATTTCCCGCCCCTAGCCGGAATTTGCGGAAAGTAAAGAACTTACGACGTTCCATTTTCCCGGAAGAAGCGATCTCGATGCCCTCACTGCAGGGGGGATGAAGGGAGCCCTGAGTTGTGAATTACCGCCTCCGACCTCCTTGGGCGGCGGCCGTCATGACCCTCGCGCAAACGCGTCGCCTCGTCGCCGGGCGTTAATTCGGCTATAGTGGAGTTCATGCGTTCCCGCCACCCGGAGTCGATATCCCCGCCCGTTTCTTCTCGTCATGCCGACGACGTCGATCCGCGAGTGCTCGATCACGAGCCGCGCAATCTGCTCACCCTGGCGTTGCACCAGGTCGTCTTTCGCATCGGGTGGATCTTCAAGACCGAGAGCGTCATCATGCCCGCGTTTCTCGACGCGATCGCCGGGGCCGGCTGGCTGCGCGGGTGTATCCCCACGTTGAACCGCCTGGGGCAAAGTGTGCCGCCCGTCTTCTTCGCGTCGTCGCTTCGCGCCGCCGGCCGCAAGAAGCTGGTCCTGGCCGTGTGTACGATCTTGATGAGCGTCCCTTTTCTCGTGTTGTCGGCGGTTTGGTTGGCCATCGAGGGGAAGCCGCGCGTGTGGATGCCGGCGCTGTTTCTGCTGTTGTATTTCCTCTTTTTCTCGTTCAACGGACTCTATCATCTTGCCTTTGGCACGGTTCAGGGAAAGCTCATTCGGGCGACACGCCGCGGATATCTGCTGCGGAAGGCGACGTTCTGGGGCTCGATTCCCGCGATGCTCTTCGCCCTCTGGCTGTTGGGCGATTGGCTGCGCCGACCCGACGGTGGATTTGGCCATATCTTCGGCTTTGTCGGCGTGAGTTTCTTCTTGGCCGGTTTGATCGTGTTGTTCTTGCGTGAGCCGTCCGATGACCGGGTACGGGTGTCGGTCGCCTGGCGCAAGAGTCTGGCCGACTCCTACCGTGCGCTGCGCGACGACCGAAACCTGCGACGGTTGGTCGTGGTGGCCATGTTGTTCGGAAGCAGCCTGATTATCTTTCCTCATTATCAGGCGCTGGCCCGGGAGAAGCTCGGCGGAGGCGGAACCAAGTTGATGGTTTGGGTGATCGTACAGAACGCAGCCGTGGGATTGTTCAGTTTGGTCGTCGGGCCCATGGCCGACACGCGCGGCACTCGTCTGACGTTGCGCGTGCTGATCTTCGGCGCGGCGATCACGCCGCTGACGGCCATTGGGCTCTCCGAGTTGCCCCCGCAGGTGGGAGCCCAATGGTATTGGGTGGTGTTCGTGCCCTTGGCCGTATCGCCGTTGGCGTTGCGGATGCTGGTCAACTACACGCTGGAGATTTGCGAACCGGCCGACCATCCCCGCTATTTGAGCACGCTGAGCTTATGCGCGGCGGTGCCGTTTTTGCTTTCTCCGTTGGTCGGCCAGTTGATCGACATGACGAGCTTTGCCCTGGTTTTCGTCTCCACCGCCGTTCTGGTCGTGGCGGCCGGATTCCTGACCTTCGGGCTCGACGAGCCCCGCCACCACGGGTTGCCCGAGGAGGTGCCCCCTTTGGGG
>JABMRP010000926.1 GCA_013202535.1 Planctomycetota bacterium | reverse complement strand
TCTGTTGACGTGCCGCCCACTGGCCGATCGTTTCGATTCGGTAGCTTCCGATCGCTGATTCTTTCAGCATCACCCGCGCCTCTTCCACCGTGGCCGGGTAGTTGCGCGGAGAAAGCTGCTTTCCGTCTGGGGGTGTGGCTTCGTCTAAGTCCGGCGGATCTGGCACGCGAGACGCTGCCTTGCAAAGCGCGCCGCGGGCCGCGGCAATCACCGCTTTCGACTCGGCCCGCTCTTCTGGAGTCGCCTCGATCAAGCTCGGCCCGGGGTCTGGCGATGGTTGGAATGCTTCCTGGCTCGCGCGGATGATCCCACGTATCCGCGGCACCGTCTCGCCATACGGGCAGCCGCCTTCGTGCCACAGCGTTCGGCTGGCTTCCTCTGCCGCTGGCAACGCGACGATTTTCATGCTCGCATACCACTCTTTCAGCAACGCCGTCCGATCGGGCGACGGCATATTTCTCAACCACCCCGACACGCCGGGGAAGCAAGCGAAGTGGGTTTTCAGCCATTCGTCGAATTCTCGGCGAGTCATTTCTTTGTCTCCCCCAAATTAAGCCCCTCTGAGGAAAAGGAATTCCGCATCCCTTCCCTTCCCTTAGACTCCCTTCCCTTCCCTTCCGGGGGTGAGGGCTCATCGAGTGCTAGTCGAGTGCTCGTTGATAACACGTCCTGTGGGGGGATAGGAAACCTGTAAGTCGGGCGGTCTATCTTTTGGTGATGCCAGCCGGTAACCTGCCAGTACCACTCATCATCGACTTGATAGGCCACGATCAACTTCGCGTCGATCAACTCGGTCACCATTAGGTTGATGTCCTCGACTGAGAAGTCATCACCCGGGAAGACTTCCATTCGCAGCCGTCGGCTGCCGACCGGGTGTCGACCGCCGTCGTCACAGAAATTCCAGAGCCCAACAAACAACAAGCGGGCCGGCATTGTCAAGCCAACAATCTGTGGGCTGGACCAAAACTCCGGCTTGATGGTTCTGATTCTTGACATCATGGCAATCCGTGCTACAGTCGTGGTCCTAAGTCTTGCTGAAACGACCCTTCGCCGCCTTCACCAATTCGCGAAGCTCGTTCGCTTGTCGCACGGTAATTGCGTCGGAGGCCATCGCCTTGCCGATAGCCGCGGAGAGGTCTGCTAACCGCCCCATGGTGGTCGCCTTGGCAATCTCGCGCGAAAAGTCTTCGGTAAGCTCGGTTTGGTCGGACGCCACTTCGTCCGGCGTCGGTGGGTTGGGTGCCGGCTCGGCTGCTTCTGTCTTGTCTGCCGGCAGCGGTGGCGGTGGTGGCCCGGGCAAGGGTGGCGGTGGTGGCCCTTGCAGCTTCTCCGTTAGATCGTCCAGCGTCTCGGGTGCCTCTGCCGCCGAGTGGTCGATGCAGTCCATTTGTTCTTCGGCGCCGCGGAGGCCGAGCAAAACATCAGGGAAACAATCGCGCAGAGCCCACGACCGAGCCCGAAACTTCAGCATCCTCTTCTCGTAGGTTTGCCAAGGCGTATTCTTTTCAAGCAGCCCGGCCTTCTTCGCATCATCCATAGAAAAATCCTGGGTGATCGCTGGCGACCCGATCCGTCGCGCAGTACAGAACGCCGTGGGCACGCCGTCAATCTCTTCGATCCTTTCCCGGAACGATTCGTGATCGAAAAAGTTGCTTTTCATACACACAGCCAGCATCGCATCACCCCAGATCGACGGCCGGCCGTTGATGACCGCGATATTCTGAATGGCGGTCATCGGTTTCATGCCGAGTTCCGCGCCCATTTGGATTGCAATCATAATCGCTTGGGGTGAGGCCAGCCCCTTAGGTGCCAACCCCGAATTGTGAACCACGGACGCAAACCGGAAGCATCCGTCAATGTCCGTGATTTCCACGCCCTTCGGCCCCATCTTGACGGTCACCGGCCCCTTCATTAGATCGGACGCCGGCTTGGTCTCCCGCTGGGGCTCCGGTTCAGGTGTGCCGGTTGCTACTGTGCTCATGTTCAGTCCTCCATTTCTTGAGTTCGGTTCTCATGTTATGATTGTCCTGGCGGAGATTGCGGATTTTCTTCGCGTTCGCCCGGGCTTGCCAGGCGGCACCGTAGCAAAAGGCTTGCGCTACGGCCTTGATGGATTGCTGCGTCTCGGCCGTTACAGACGTGCCTGCGAAGACCTCGCAACAGTGCTGATCGGAAGCTATATTGACTGCGGGCATCATTTCGCTACCCTCCGCAGCACACGATGCGTGGACCGAAAGGCTTCCTTCGCCTTGTGGTTCACCACTTGCTGCTTGAACGTGTAGGAGCCGCCGGAAGGCAACACACCCCTGGTTGCGGTGCCGAGGGCGGCCTTCATTTTGTTCTCGTATTCAGTGAGAATCAATTTGTCGGCTTTTAAGTTTTGCTTTGCGTCTTGAATTGTGGTGTCCCACTCACGCGACTCCATCGGCAGCGCTATCACTTCGCCGTCGTCTTTCGGGTACAGACGTTTGAGCACTTCAGTTGTCGCGATAGAGCCGTCGGCCGGCGGTGGTGTTTTGCTCTTGACCAGTGCCCAAAATGCCCGCTCTTGCTCGATCATCACTTGGATGAATTTCTCGTTGCGGTCCATGTCGAACCAGCGGAGACGGTTGCCACCGATCAGGGCGCAGAGAGAACCCCAGTCGGCACCGAGGACTGCGACTTGATGCTGCAACTGCACTTGGAACCGTAGCGGTGGTTCGTCTCGCCATTCTTTCGCGAGGTAATAGCCGACGTTCTTGACTTCGAGCGGAACCATACCTTTGCCGCCCTTTCCCGCTTGCTCGGCGTCGGGTGTGGCTGTCATAAACGGGTATTGCGGGTGTTGGAAAACTGCGCATACGCGATTATGCAGAACCGCACGGCCGGTTACCTCGGCAAACCGATTGATGATTCGGTCTTCGAGCGCCGTGCCCCAATAGACCGCCTCGACATCGTCCAGGCTCGGCGGCTCGGCCAGCCCGGTCTTCTCTGCCCACAGCGAAAAGTCGAGGTTGACCGCTCGGAACGCCTCCGATGCCCCGATGCTTTTGGTTCGGTCAGTCGCTACCATGGCTCGGCCTCCTTTTTGCGCAAGTGGGTACACGCGATCCGGCCTCTTCGTTGCACTCGGCGTAGTA
>JABMRP010000925.1 GCA_013202535.1 Planctomycetota bacterium | reverse complement strand
GGCCCATTCAGTTCCCCAATGAACGCCTGGAAATCGTCCCACGCGGCCGCATCGACCGGAAAGTCGGCCCCTTTGGATCGGCTGGGATTACCGGGCATCACGGCCTGCCACTCCGCTTGCGTTACCTCGTACTTGCCCAGGTAGAATGGCTCGGCAATGCGGACCAGATGCTCGGGGACTTCCTCTCGACCATGTCCCGCTTCACCTTGGGGACTCCCCATCATGAACGCCCCCGGTGGGATGAAGACCAAGTGCATTCCGGTCTTCTTGTGGCGAATTTCCAGCGGCATCCCGGTTCCCCTGATTGCCCCTTCACGTACCGGGTTCCCGTGCTGGTCCCTCGCTCCTTCAGGAATCTCAAAGTCGGCGTCCAGAGACGCCGGTATTATCCGCATCTCTGGGGGCGCGGTTGCTTTCGGAATCTTTCTCGCAATCCGCAGTCCGGTGTGTCTATCTCTGTGGCCCCCGACTCCTCTGGCACGCATGGCGGACCGCTGGAATTTCGCGAGGTGCTGTGCGTATGCGCTTCCGCCGCGCCACGTGGCAAGCTCCGTTCCCACCGGGTCCGTCTGTAATCCCCTGGGATACTCCCCCAGGTCAACGCACAGTTCACACACGTTGCCGTGCATGTCGTGCAGGCCCCAAGGGTTGGGCTTCTTCTCGCCAACCTTGGCGTAGCCGTCTTCACTGTTGTCGAAATACCAGGCGTAGTCTTCCATGTCGTCCGGATCGTCGCCGAAGGAGTAGGCGGTCGTGGTCCCGGCGCGGCAGGCGTACTCCCACTCGGCCTCGGTGGGCAAGCGATAGTATCGGCCCGTCTTGGCGGAAAGCCATTTGCAGTACATTTTGGCCGCGACCTGCGTCATGCAGATCGCCGGGTACCCGTCTTGCCCCATGTCGAACGTCATATCGGTATAGGGTCTCGTGGGAGCCGTCAGCGCGTCGCCCAAATTGTCGTACTTGTCGGAAGTCTTCTTCATGACGTTGCGACGGTTGTTGTCCATCTCCATCGCCCATTCGTTGTATTCGTCCCAAGTGACTTCGCACTTGCCCATCCAGAACGGCTCGATCGCGACCTCGTGTTGCGGACCTTCGCCTTTGCCCCGATCGTCTTCGTCGTCGGGGCTACCCATGGTGAACTTGCCGCCGGGGATCGGGACCATGCCGAAGGTGATCGGCGTATTGGTGATCTTCTCGGTGTAGGGCTTCATTGCCGTCTCGGTCTCGGCCGCGGAGTCGGCTACGGCAGTCGGCTCGATCAGAAACTCGACCGTCGGTACCGCGTCCAGGTTGAGTTTCTTCTCCACCGCCGGGGCTCGGGCTGAAATCACGGGCGCCGCTTCCTCGGCCACGATGCCGATACAGACCGTGGTCGCTACGACCGCTCCAACGAAACCCAACCCAAGTGGCGTCCGGCGCCGTGTACGGATGACCCTACTCATTGATACATTTCCTCGCAAAACCAAAAGACAATCGACGGAATACTCGTTCTCGTCAACGAAAACGAGAACCTTAACTCAGCACTCCAGTAGGCGGGACCCATCCCGTGGGGCAGGCGATTCCGTGGAGGGTACGGGGGGTAAGCCGGGTCGACCCGCTTCGACAGTACCGACTTTCCAGCTTACTACGTATTCTACTTTGTCAGCCCGTCGACTGCAAATAGCCCGCGACCAGTTTACCCCACCCCTTTTGCCTGACAGGTACCCCTCTTGCGGGTAGTGGTATCCGTGCTCGGATGGTTGCACGCGCGGTTGTCGAGATACTAGGCTAGTCATAGAAGAAGGCATTGTCGTTTTCACGCAAATTCCAAACCCCGACCAGCGGAAGCACACATGACGGGAACCTTGACGCTGCTGTGGCTGCTGGGGATCACCGCGCCGGCTGGGGTGCCGGGAGCATCGGATCTCAGCCGGTTCGAGTTTTCCGGCGTCGAGATGGCCGTGCCGATACGGATCGTACTGTACGCCGGCGACAAAGAGACCGCCGCCGGAGCCGCCGAGGCTGCGCTGAAACGGATCGGCCAACTCAACGACATCCTCAGCGACTACGACCCGCGGAGCGAGCTGCGGCGGTTGTGCGTGACTTCCGGGCCCGGCAACCCGGTGCCGGTCGGTCCGGACCTGTGGAAGGTGTTGACGGCCGCCCAATCGCTCTCGAAACGATCGGAGGGCGCGTTCGACGTGACCGTCGGACCGGTCGTTCGGCTCTGGCG
>JABMRP010000924.1 GCA_013202535.1 Planctomycetota bacterium | reverse complement strand
TTTGCCAGAAACGCTTCGTTGAACGTGTAGCGGCCGGGTTGCTCGACGAAGTAATCGAGGCACCCCCACCCGCCGTACCCGTACCCGGTCGGGATTGTGTAGCCAAGCATCTGCGTCACGCCCGCCGAGTTCATCCAGGCCAGAGCCATCGCATCGCGGTCCGGGATGTGACCCATCAGGCAATTGCCGATCGGCATATAGACCTTTGGATTGGGGGAGTCGATCGGATGCTTGGCCCTCTGCGTATCCAAACCATACAGCCGGCCGTCCGCGCACCGAAACTGGCCGCTGCGGAATCGGAAGCCGATGTTCCAATCACGTTCGCTCGCGTGACCGGAGGTGATCATCAGGTCGGCCTTGTAGTCGTTGAGCAGGTCGACCAGGACCTTGGTGGTGTCGTCGGGGCCTTTCAGTTCTTCCGCCTTGCCGCCCGGCTCCTTCTTGACGTGCTTGTTCTTAACCAGTTCGTCGTACCACTGACCCTCGGTGACCATCTCGGTCGCGAACTCGGTGCCCGAGGCAACTTTCTTCACGACCAGCGGCTCGCCGTGGCCGGCGATTGCCAGTGCGTTGTCCGCGTCGTAGCCGGTAAGAATGCCCCAGAACGTGTCGGTGTACGGATCGCTATCGAGCTTGCGGGTCAGTTGGTGAACCTGGGCGACGAACGCCCGCCCGGCGTCTTCCGGCTTGGCTACGAAGCAGGTGTAGCGGGGAAAGTCCTGCTTCAGCGCGTCGAGCGACTCGTCGACCGACGCGTCGTACGTGATGATCGATGCATTGTGTTTGCCCTTCAGTGCGGCGACCACCTTCTGCCACTGGGCATCCTCGGCGGTCGACTTTTTCACAACCACGGCGTAAGAGGCTTCCTGCAACGCGGGCCGGTCGGCGGCGCGGCAGGGCCAACATGTGGCGGCGATAGCAGCACTGACGACGACGGCCAGGAAAGTACGATACGTGCAATTCATGGGAGGTTCTCCTCAAAGGGGTGAAAAAAAGTTTTTCCGGGATTTTCATGGGTCGACGTATTCCTGTCCCGAGCATTTGGACGTCACCTGCCGCGCGGGCGCCCGAAAACGCCCGCGCATGCTCCATCATTTATCTCATACCATAGCATGGCTGCGTCGGATCAACCACTCCGCCGCGAGTAGGAGCAGCAGGAGAGCCAGGACTGCCCAGGAGTGCCCGAGGTAGTGGGGCTCCGTGCCTTCGGCGGGCTTGGGAAGTATGTTGCCGAGTTGCGCGGCCAGACTCCCTGTTTCCGAGAGTCGGGTATACGTGCCGCCGAATTCCTCTTCGATATGCGGCGTCCGTCGGTGCGGCCGCCGATTTCTCCGACCCACCTGGAAAACCTCGTCGACCGTGAGGTCGACACGCTGTCCAAGACGGACTGGAAATGATATCTTGGTCAAGGCGCTGGGTGGTTCGAGGCACGGTGCGACACCCGCGAGACACGTCCATACCCACAGATGGAGTCCCGGCAATGAACAACGGTTACTGGCAACGGCTGCTTCGCGTGGATCTCACCAAAGCAACGGCAAGTGTCGAGCCCATCGCCCAAGACGATCTGAAACAATTCATTGGGGGAGCGGGGCTGGGCGCGGAAATCCTCCGCCGCGAGGTGCCCGCCAAGCTCGATCCCTACGACGGCCGCAACCGCCTGATCTTCGCCACGGGGCCATTTCAGGGACCGGCCGTGCCGGGTGGAGCGAAGTTCAGCGTGGTGGCCATCTCGCCGGTCACCCACACCTTCGGCGACTCGGCAGCCGGGGCAAGCTGGGGGCCTTCGCTGAAGGATGCCGGCTATGACGTGCTGGTGGTCGAAGGCATTTCGGAACATCCTGTCTACCTCCACATCGTCGATGACGAGGTCGAGATCCGAGACGCTTCCGATCTGTGGGGGATGGACACGATCCAAACGGTCGACGTCATCCGCGAGCAAGCCGGCGACCAGAAACTGAGCGTGGCGGCGATCGGACCGGCCGGCGAGCGGAAGGTGGCCATCGCATGCATCGCCTTCGACAAGCACAGCTACGCCGGGCGCTGTGGCATGGGGGCCGTGATGGGATCGAAGAACCTCAAGGCCGTGGCCGTTCGCGGTACGAAACAGGTCGAGGTTGCCGACCCGGCCAAGGCCAAGGAGTTGATCAAGCGGTTCCAGCACGAGATCGCCCAGGAGACCAAGGAAAACGGTTTCCGTCAGGACGGTACTCCGGGCCTGTGCGAAGCGGCCGAAGCGCTGGGTGACATGCCGATCAAGAACTGGGACGGCGACGTCTGGCCCGAGGGCGCGGCAAAGCTCGGTGCCCCAAACTATACCCAGGTCCTTAATGCCAAGCCGCTGCCCTGCAAGTACTGTCCCATCGGGTGCCATCGCAAGATCTCCATCACCGAGCCCACCGAGTACGCTATGGAGAGCATCGGCCCGGAGTACGAAACTCTGGGGATGATGGGCACCAACCTGTTGATCGACGACCCAAAGGCAGTCGCCATGGCCAACGACATTGCCAACCGGTTGGGGGTCGATACGATCTCGACCGGGGCGATGATCGGTTTCGCCATGGAGTGCTTCGAGAAGGGGTGGATCGACACAAAGGATACCGGAGGCTTGGAACTGAAGTGGGGCGACCCGAAGATCCTGACGACGCTGACCGAGCAGATCAGCCGGCGGGAAGCGTTCGGGGCGATTTTCGCGGAGGGGACGCTCCCGGCTGCCAAGAAGATCTCGCCCGAGGCGGTCGATAGCGTGGTCCATTGCAAGGGTCTCGACCTACCGGCCCACGATGCCCGGTCGTGCTTCTCGTTGGCCCCGACATACGCCACGTGTACGCGGGGAGCCTGCCACTTCCGCGGTCCCAGCGAGGACGTGGAGATGGGCGGGTTCTACATTCCCGAAGCCGGCGTGACCAAGGAGACCACCACCTTCTTCGAGAAGGAGAACCAAGGGATGATGGCGGCCAAGTGCCAGGATCTGGCCACGCTGACCAATTCCCTGGTCGTTTGCCTGTTCATGGTGGACGGCGGCGACTGGGCCCTTTCCGACGTGATGGAACTGTTCAACGCCATCACCGGGTGGGACTACTCCTGTGATGATCTGATGGCGGCCGGACAACGCGGCTTCACCGTGCAGCGGCTGATCAATCTGCGCGACGGCTACGATGCCGCGACCGACGTGTTGCCGAAGAAAATGTTCCAACCCGCCTCCGAAGGGCTTCGCGCCGGCAAGGTTCCGCCGTTGGCCGACATGCTCCGGGAGTATTACGCCAGCCGAGGTTGGAACGACAATGGGGAGCCGACCGACAAGACGTTACAGGAGCTGGGATTGACGAGATAACTCCGCGCGGGTCTCGTTCCTTGACCCACCCTGCTGAAAAAGGGAGCTAGAAATGGCGATCACTTTTGAGGGAGTCTTTCCGGCCATGGTCACGCCGATGACGGCGGACGAAGAGGTCGACTGTTCCACACTGGCCGAGGTGGTCAACTACCTGATCGAAGCGGGTGTCGGCGGTCTCATCCCGTTGGGCAGCACCGGCGAGTACTACGCTCTTAACGCCGCGGAACGGGAAACCGTGCTCAAGGGCACGCTGGAAGCGGCGGCCGGTCGCGTGCCCGTCCTGGCCGGCGCCAATGCCGGTGCGACGCGCGAGGTCGTCGACTACTGCCGCCAGGCCGAACAACTCGGCGCGGCGGGCGTGCTGCTGGCCGCTCCCTACTACTCCTTGCCGACGGCCGATGAACTGTTCGAGCACTTTCGGGTTGTGTCCGAATCGATCGCGATCCCCATCATGTTGTACAACTATCCGGGCCGAACCGGTGTGGACATGACGCCCGACCTGGTCGGACGCCTGGCCGAGTTGGACCAGGTGCGGTACGTCAAGGAGAGCACCGGCGACGTGACGCGAGTGAGCGAGATTATTCGCACATGTGGGGAGAAGATCACCGTCTTCTGCGGCTGCGACACGCTGGCCCTGGAGAGCTTTCTGTTGGGAGCGGTCGGTTGGGTCGGCGGCGTGGTCAACGTGCTGCCGAAGGAACACGTCGAGCTGTTCGATCTGGCGGTCCGGAAGCAGGACTTCAACGCCGCCCGCAAACTGTACTACAAGCTGTTGCCGACGCTGTCGCTGATGGAAGGCGGCGGGAAGTACACGCAGTTTGTCAAGGCGGGCTGCGCGCTGACGGGCCATCCGGTCGGCCCGCCTCGACGCCCGCTCTGCCCGCCCGACGCCGAGGAGTTGGCCGGGCTGAGAGAATCATTGCGGCTGCTGCAATCGTAATCGGAGCGTTGGTCGCGTCCGCTCGATGCCCTCCCTGCAAAGCCGGTCGATATTTGGCGTCTTGATTTTCGAGCCGTGAAACCCCACATCGGCCCAGCCGAGGTCGTCGGCGACGACATAGAGGATATTTGGCTGCGTGTCGGCCGCTCGCAACGGCATGGCCAGCGCACACAACGTTGCGGCAATTGCCAATACGATGATCGCTCGCAACGTCACGGTGTCGCTCCTATATTGCGTGGTCCTGTCTCAATTCAAAGACCGGCAAAACGTCAACCGCCGATCACGGTTTAACGCTCTCGCCGGCTTCCGCATAGTCGCGATAATGCTGGGCGATTTGCGCCTTCTGAGGGTCGCCTTCGTGGAACAGAAAACGATACCGGAAGGTTACTTTCTCTCCGGCGGGGATCGTCATGTCTCCCGTTCCCCGCGGCTTGCCTTCAAAAGCGTTGAGAGCAAAAGGATTGGCACCGACGTAGCCGTAATGCCGGGCCATCCAGTGTGTGGGATGACGGGGGTTGGCCGGGTGGTCGAAAATCGCGATGCCCACCACTTTGTTCTCGATCGTGCCCCAGTAGTCGATCCAATCGGCTCGCTTGCCCCACACGTCTCGTCCTCGCACTCCCTCGCTGTTGACCGCTTGGCCGCCCGCGGTGGTCACGCCGTGGCCCGGGTCGTTTTCCAGGCGGAGATTGGGATGGGTACGGATCGCCATCGTGCCTTCCTTGCAGTCGCCGAACGTGACCGGCCCTTGGGATGCTTCGATCGTGATTTCCCAGTCGATCACTCGCGCCGAACCCAGGCTCTGGAAAGCCAAGGTGCGCGTATCGGTGAAAACCACCGTGCCGTCTTTGGTCACCCATCGACTGGCGGCGCGGATCAAGCCGCGACTCCCGCCGCCCTGGACCGTGAGCAACTTATCGTGAACACACTTGCCGTAATTGCCGTGGGTGGTCCAGAAATTCACGCCGTTGATCGGTTGATGAGAGAACCAAAGGGACTTGTGATGCGGGTGGTCGGTCGCTTCGCCGGCAACGTCCTTGCGCATCGGGTAGTTGCGGGTCATGCCGATCCCGTGTGGGCCGATGACGGGATAGAGAATCGGCTTCTCGTAGCCCCCGAAGATGTATTCCGTAAACAGCTCACCCCCGATGAGTACGCGACAGCGATCGTCCAACTGCTCGATCGTCACTGGATCGGCCGCACCGTCCGGAGTATCGTCGCCTAGAGCATGATAGCCGCCCGATACGAGCAGCGCGAGCCCTACTGCCAAGCCGAGTGCTGAACGTTGCATGATGAACTTCTCCCGTGGTGCCGTGTGATGCCGTTACAGCAAATCCTCAAGCCGCTCGTAGTTCTTCCTGGCAAATCCATCTTCGTTATAAGGTGCCGTGCCGCCCGCGCGATCGTGAATGTCTTGGTCGATGTAGATCTCGTTGTGTGGCTTGAACCCGGGGACGGTGAGCACATTGACGAAGACGTCGAGTCCGCGGTGCCCCACACCCGGCGGGATATAGACCAGATCGCCCGGCTCCAGCGGATGTTGCTCGTAGCGGCCAAGGTCCGTTAAGTCGGGAAACACGAGGATCGACGGCTTTCTTCCCTTGGAGTCAAGCCCGTGCAATGTCGGGGCGAGGACCAGATACATTTCCGTCTGGGAGAAACCACCGACCTGCGACCGGTGTGGATGAAAATGGGTCGAGGACAGCTCTTGGGGAATATTGACCACGTGAGAATTGACGAAGTTCACGCCGTCGCCTTGCTGGCCCGGGTGATCCATGTACCAGGTGAGCGGCAGTCGCCGGTAGGGGTCGAAATCGAAACTGCATCCGCCGGCCGTGTCGAGCAGGTAGCGCAGACGCCGCGCGGTGGAGACGTGGCTTTCAGTCCGGCCGGTCTTCTCCATGGCCAGACAGCGAAACTGGCCGCGAACCGGGATTTCCTCCTTGCCACAAGCGATCAACTGGTCGCCTGCGATGATCGGCTCGTACGAATCGTTCCCCTTGGTCGAATAGCCGATCTGGCGATAGACGTCAAACAGCGAGACCAGAGCAGCCTCCACTTGCTCGTCCTTGGACCACGGCCGCGGGACGTGCTCCAGGTTCCAGAGTTCGACGGCGAAGTCGCCGGTGAAAACGTCGCCCCGCCAGCGATTGAGAATCGCCCCCACGTGGCCCGATGCCTCGGGCGAAAGGGAAGCGACTCCTCGTTTCAATAGCTGAAGCGTCTCGGCAAAGGCCGGGTCGATTGTGTCCGCCTGG
>JABMRP010000092.1 GCA_013202535.1 Planctomycetota bacterium | reverse complement strand
GTCGAGGATCTGTCGATCACCGAGATCGTCCGGCTGGGCAGCCACGATATTCTTTCGGTCCGCGAGGCATGTTGGAAGATGTGCCGGGCGAGCGTCGCGCGGATGCAAGCCGACGGGGCCGCGGCGGTGCGCATCCTCGACGCCAAGTGGGACGACACGCGTTGCTTCGCCGCCGACTTCTTCCGCGAGCATTTCACCGGCGATCACCTTTCGCCCGCCGCGTTGGTGAGTATCTGCGATAGCGTGCGGCCCGACGTGCAACAACTGGGTCGCGAGCTGATTACCCGGCATTTTCGCGACGAACATGGGCAGGAGTACCTGCTCAAGCTCAGCCAACACCCGACCACGGCATTGCAGCTTTTCGCCACCAACTATCTGGAGCGTTACGCCGGCGGCAGTCCCCGGCGTCTCGCGGAATTGACGCCCTACTTCCGCAGTGTGCTGTCGCGGGTGAATCGGGGCCGGGTGGCCAAAGCCCGGGTGCTCGATTTCCTCGAAGTCGAAGCCGCCAAAAGCGAAGAGGCGGCCCACGTCGTGGCCGATCTGCTGGCCCGGCAGTCGGCCACCGGCGCCATTGGCGATCGGGCGAGGATGATCCAGATCATGGCCGACATGGCGGCCCGATACCCAGCGATCCCCTTGCCTCTGGAGGTACAGCCGGTGGAGGTGCGTGGTGGAGTTTAATTACGCCTACGGCAGCGACAGCACGATCGAAAGCGGCGCCGCCGGTACCCGGATGTCGTTTGCTCCCGATACGCTCCGGCAGCCGACGTTTTTCTCCGGCCACCTGCGCAAGAGCCTGGAGTTTCGCGAGGCGATCAGCGCGTTGCACGACGTGGTGGTTTCCGACCTTCGCTGGAAGCCCAAGGATCGCACGGCCTACAAAGAGTGGGCCGCCCGGCAGGAAGAGATCGACTGGATGGCCGTCGCGGCGCAAAAGGCCGAGGTGGCCCGGCAACTCGAAGAAACCCATGCCGAATTGGAGACGCTGCGCCGGCAAAGCCACCGGCGGATGGAACAGTTTTACGGCGCCCGGCAGCAGTACTTCAATTACCTTTACAAGCGCGACTACGACGCTTGGTTTGTGCTCGATCCGGTGATTACCGTCCACCCGGACGAAGTCTTCTTCGAGTGTTTCAGCCAGGACGAATCGAGCTACGGCCGGCTGGGCACGGGCTACGAAGTGTTTCGCGACGTCGGCGAGTTTGCCTGCGGCACGACCAATATCGACTATTCGGCCGGTCTGTACGACGAGTTCCAAAAGATTCGCGACTACAAGGCGACGAAGTTCGAGATCGATCCGTCGGGGTTCGAGGTGCAAACGACCGACGAGTCAGTCTATAAAGAAGTCAAGATCGACCTGCCCGACAGTTGGGTGCGCGGCTTCCTGCAAGTCAGTTCGGCCATGTCGCTGCCGGCGGTGAGCTTCGATCTGCACCCGATGGACGTCTACAACCTGTGTCTCGTATTGCGCCGCAATCGCGAACTCAAGGGCCCGCGAGGGATGCGGTATCTGCTGGAGCCGGACCGTCCGGTGCGCGTGGTCTTCGAGCCTTGGGAGATCGAAGTCGAGTGCCCCCGGTCGATCTTCACCGGCAGCCAGGGCGACGAAATTCGCGTTTGGGGGCGTCGGCGGATCCATATCCTCGAACGGTTGATCCCGCTGGCCAAGAAGTTTACCGTCCATCTGTTGGGCAAGGGGATGCCGTCGTTTTACGTGGCCGATTTGGGCGACATGACGTTTACGCTCGGCCTGTCGGGCTGGACCGCCAACGACTGGTCGACCGCCGGCAACTTCGATCTGATGGCTCCCCGGGCCGAAGTCGATAGCGACACAAAAAGCCGCGTTTTTGAGGCCCTGAAGGAAAGCTGGCAAGAGACGCCCGACGCCCTGGCCGCCCGGCTCGATCTCGATCGTTCGGTCGTGCTGGGAGCCCTCTCGGCCTACACGCAAGCCGGCCGGGCGATGTGGGACTTGGACAAGAAAACCTATCGGCTGCGCGAACTCAGCCGCGAACCGCTGCCGATGGAAAAGCTCCGTTTTGCCAACCCCCGCGAGGACAGCGCCACTCGGCTGCTCGACGCCGGTGCCGTGACCATTGGGAAGTCGGACATCGGCCAGGGCAACATCGTGAGCCTTGGCGGAACGGTGAAAGAAGGTAATCAGAAGTATACGCCCCAGTTGCAAATCGACGCCGACGGACGGATCGCCGGTGGGCGGTGTTCGTGCAACTGGTTTCAGCAAAACCGACTGCGAAAAGGACCCTGCGAACATATCCTGGCCCTGCGCATGGCACATGCCCGCCGGGCCGGATAGTAGCGTATCGACACTTTGGAGAAGGGAGTCCGAAATTGGGGACTGGCTCCGTCGAGAGCCTCGTTGTGAAGTAATTGGGACGTTTGCCGACGGTGCCTGTCCCCATTTTCGGACGGGCCACCTGAGTGCGCCGTGAAAAAAGGGGACAGGCACCTCGCGGCAACC
>JABMRP010000923.1 GCA_013202535.1 Planctomycetota bacterium | reverse complement strand
GCGGAGTTGCTGTCGGTTCCCCGAAAATGCCGCCAGTCGGCCCCGGAAAACAGGACCACGGCAGCGATGGCCAGGGTGAGTTGTGGGATCGTTTTTTTCATCGATATTACTCGCGGGTAGGGGCGTATTCTCGGTTATCGGTCCCGGTCGGTCGAAAGGATCGCGGTGCCTCGTTCGTCGCACACGCGAAGTTGGATAGACCATCGCTTGGCCCAACTTTGCGTCTGCTCATTCTGACAAACCTTCACCAGGATCACGTTGGCCCCCGGTTTCAACTGGGCCGAACAAACGTACTGGTCCAACTGCGAGCCGCCGTGATACACGTTGTGCTCGTCGATCAGGCGGCCGTTGAGCCAGAGTTTGATCGCGTTGAATGTCGTGATGCGGAACTGCACTTCGCGCGATTTGTCCGGAGCATGGAACACGGTCGTGGCGTAGGCGACGACGCCCTTCTCCTCGGCCAGAATCTTGTTGAAGTCGACCATCCCCATGTCGTGCTGGCCGATGAAATCGATCCAGCCGACCTGGCCGTTTTTGCCCGGGTGTTTGGCGTCGAGGTCGATCTTCTTCTCCGGCGGATATGCCACCGCGTAGCCTTTCTCGCCCACGTTGTCGAACGGGCCGATCACCTTCCATCGCTGAATGAAGCCGTAATGGCGGGGTAGGTCGACCGTTTGCCCCAGTTCGCGAAGCTTGCCGGCCGTGTGGCGGATCTGGTCCGGACTGCGCGCGGCGGTAAACGCCCGACGGTACTCGGCAACCGCGGCGTCTTTCTTCTCCTGCCCGAACAACGCGTCGGCCTGGCCGATCACCCGGGCGACCGCATCGCGGCGCATCTCCAGGCTCGGGTCGTCGAGCGATTTGGGGATCCAACGCTCTTTGGCCGACGGATCCACGCGGAGGAGCAACTCGTAGGCAAGCCGGCGTCCTTGCGGATTGTGGGTCTGGTCGGCGAGAAACTCCCGGAGCCCGGCCACCGGCAAAGCGCCGCCGCCGCGCAGTTGACGTTCGGCCACGGCATCGACGACCGTGCGAATCCAGTTGGCGGTCAGCGGACCGGCCTTGTCGAGCGCGGCCAGTATGTCGGGTAGTTGCGCGGCGTCGGCAAGGCTCAATTGCCGCCAGGCGACCGTGGCCTTTTCATGGCCGGCGCCCTCGGGGCCAACCGCCAGCAACACGTCGAGCAGCGGCTGCAGATCGGCCGCCGGTGCCGCGCGACCGGCGATCACGCTGGCCAGGACCATCAACACAAGAAGCAAGGTTCGCATGGTGTTCGTCCGGGGTATTGGGTTTGGGTGGATTGTGTTGCGTAGCTGGCTTCGTATAGTAGCCATCTCGCTCCGCGAGATGTAGCCTTTCGTCGCCCAGCGAGATGCGTAATCTACCGGAAGGCAAAGCTACATCTCGCGGAGCGAGATGGCTACTATACGATCCGCCATTATATCGAATCGTTTGCCGCTTGGGAAACCGGCGGCGGGAATTTCAACGGGGCTTGCGGCGCGACGGGAAGCGAGTCTAATGGAAAGCGTGGTATCGAATTCATCCCTCACTCGAATTCTCCCGAGACGGCCCATGAACAAGAACACCCCCATCGCCTACGATTTCGTCGCTCCGCAGCGCATCGTCTTCGGCTGGGGGCGACGCGACGAAGCGGGTACGCTGGCGGCAACATTGGGACGCCGGGCGTTTATCGTCTGCGGCTCGCGTACCCTCCAGGCACGCGGGGCGATCGACGAACTGGCCGAGAACCTTCGCCACGAGGGCGTCGAGCCGGTGCCGGTCGAAACGCTGACCCACGAACCGGAAGTCGACGACGTCGATCGGGCTACCGCCGCGGTTCGCCGGCACCGGGTCGTCCCGGGCGATTTTCTGTTGGCCGTCGGCGGAGGCGCGGCGATGGATCTGGCCAAGGCCGTCGCCGCGATGGCCACCAACGACAAGAGCCCGACGATCAAGGACTACCTCGAAGGCGTCGGCCGCGGGCTGACGCTGGTCGAGCCGCCGCTTCCCGTCATGGCCATGCCCACCACCGCCGGCACGGGTACCGAAGCCACGAAGAACGCGGTCATCTCGTCGTACGATCCGCCGTTTAAGAAGAGCCTGCGCGACCACCGGATCGTACCCCGGGTCGTGCTGATCGATCCGGAACTGACCGTCAGCGCTCCGCCATCGGTCACCGCCGCCAGCGGGATGGACGCCATTACACAGCTTTTCGAGAGCTACATCTCCTGCCGCGCCAAACCGATCCCCCAAGCCCTGGCCAAGCAGGGTTTGCAGATGGCGCTGCCGGCGATCGCCGAGGCGGTCCGCGACGGCGCCCAACGCGAACCTCGCGAGGCGATGGCCCATGCGGCGTTGCTCTCGGGTATGTGTCTGGCCAACTCGGGCCTGGGGATGGCTCACGGCGTGGCCCCGGCGCTGGGTGTGCATTGCCGGGTGCCGCATGGCGCGGCCTGTGCGCTGATGCTGCCCGTGGCGCTGAAAGCCAATCGCGATGTGCGGCTGAAGGAACTGGCCCTTTTGGCCCATGGTCTGGGACATACCGGCACGGACCACAAAGACGCCGTCGACGCGCTGATCGAGGATATCGAGGAGCTTTGCATCACGGTCGGCGTGCCAACCCGGCTCTGCGAAGTGGGCGTGACCGCCGAGCAGATCCCGGCCATTGTGAAAAGCTCGCGCGGCAATAGCATGAGCGGCAACCCCCGGGAAATCTCCGATCGTGAGTTGACCGAAATTCTGGAGGGCGTCCTGTGATTCTCTCGGCCGGACTGTCGCCCGCCTGGCAGCAGATCCTCGTTTTCGATGGCTTTCGTTACGGCCAGGTCAATCGGGCCACCGAGGCCCATTGGTGTGGCTCGGGCAAGGTGTTCAACGCGGGCATTGCCGCGGGGCATCTCGACGGCTCCTCGCTGCTGTTGGCCGCCGTGGGCGGTCCACCGGTTCAGCAAATCGAGGACGAGTTCGACGGGCTCGGCATAAACTACCGCTGGGTGCGCACCGACTCGGCCACGCGAGTGTGTACGACCGTGCTGGATCGCACCACCGGCACGATGACCGAACTGGTGGAAAACGGTCGGCCGGTGACCGACGCGGAGCTGCAAGCGTTTGCCGACGCCTTTGCCGAAGAAGCAGCCCGGGCCGAAGCGATTGTGTTGATCGGTTCGCTCCCCAAAGGCGCGCCGGTTACGTACTATCGTGATCTGGCGGCCAAGACGTCTTGCCCGCTGGTGCTCGATTTTCGCGGCGAGGAGTTGTTGGCCACTTTGGAATTCGCCCCCTACGCGGTCAAGCCAAACCGCGAGGAACTGGCGCAAACGGTGGGCCGGCCGCTGGACGACGATGCCGAGTTGGTCGACGCGATGCGCCAGCTCAACCGGCTTGGCGCCCAATGGATGGTCGTAACCGACGGCGAGAAGCCCGTCTGGGTCACCTCGACCGAGAAAACCTACCGCCTAACCCCGCCGCCGGTCGACGACCCAATCAACCCCATCGCCTGCGGCGACGCCATGGCCGCCACCCTCGCCTGGGCCACCCGCGACGGCCGCGACATACTCGATGCCGTACGCCTGGCGATTGCCGCCGCGGGTGAGAATCTCCGGCAATTGTTGCCATGCCGGTTGGATCGGGGACGAGTTGAGGCGCGAGCGGAGGGGGTGCAAGTGGAGAAGATATAGTTTAGGCCCGGCACCTGTGCCCGGCGTTGGTTGGAAACGGGGATGGTCGCGTGGGTGCCTGGGGTCGAGCGCAGCGAGCCCCAGAACCGCGCTCGCTTCTTCCGATGCTCGGGTGCCATGGGCGGCTTGTCCGCCCTTGCTGAATCGCCGGAAAACGCCCTGGTTTGCCAGCAACCCCCGAACAGAGAGGAGGCACCGGTACTTCCAGGCAGGAGTAGGCTCGGCGACTGGTTAGGGAGCCTCCCTGAGCTTGAACGAAACACTGTAGTACCGAATGTCGATATTATCTGTCATTTCGAGTGCATAAGAGAGTTTTGGATCGGGCTCTCGGCAGATCACAAGCCCTTTTACGGCTTGGCCATCGTTGCAGAGATTCTTCTTGACCCACCCCATGTAACGAAGAATTTGACCCATGACTTGGTCAGACGGGCGACCCTTCTTGAGCTCAATAACGACGAACGAGCTTGACTTGGGCTCGATTGCCAGAATATCAATCGGACCTATGTCGGTTGTGTATTGCTGGCCATCGGACCCCTCGTCATCCTCGTAAACCCGCAGATTCCCTTTGAATATCGTGTCGAAGTTACTGACGATGAATTCCTCAAGGTACTTCTCAAGAGCAAACGCACTAGGATCTTCGATTGTCTCAGCAGATCCTGTTCCCCCTGGTCCCATACTCAAGCCGTTCAGTAATTCTTGGTACTGCTCCTGCGAAAACTCTGATAACGTGTGCATTGGGAAAACGAGCGTGGGAAAGACCTTATTTCGGGGTTGGTCCTGCCACTCGACTTCCAGGAAATTGTGATGGGAGTAATCCGCAGATGCGAGAAAGGGGTGTCTGCCGGGGGCGTAGACACCTGTTTGAACAACCTTGCCG
>JABMRP010000091.1 GCA_013202535.1 Planctomycetota bacterium | reverse complement strand
CGGGGTGGTTCGGGAGTGTTTCAACATGGCAAGATAGTCCTTGGCCTCGCGATCCAAGGTGACGTCGGTTTTGCTGGCCAGCCGTTCTTCCACGTTGACCGCCTGCAATTTCAAGGTCTCCGGCGTCTTAACGTACTTTTCCCGTCCGATCGCGCGATACACAAACGCGAGGAAACACAGCAGAATCACCCCGAAGACGATCTTCTCCGAATGGTCGATGGCGAACTGCCGCATCGCATCCTTGTCGAGTTTTACTTTGACCTTTTTCATGATCGTGCTCCTGCCTCTTCCCGTTCGGTTGAGTTGGGACCGTCCCACTCTTGCCTTTTCAACATTACGTCTTACGGTGTGGCAACCGGGGCCGCCGGAGTTGTGGCCGCCGGAGTTGTGGCCGCCGGAGTTGTGGCGGCCGGAGTTGTGGCGGCCGGTGGCGCTGTTGCCGGTGGCGCTGTTGCCGGGGTCGTGCCGGGCGCCGCTTCGCCGGATGTTGGGTCGACGGGCACCTGACCATCGGCCGCCCCGGGCTCCTGGCCAGCCTCACTGGCAGAGGCGTCGCCCAGTTTCACGCGGTCCGGTACGTTGCTGACGTGGATCACGCCAAATATGTCGAGGAGAACCTCCCGATCGCGCTTCGACACGGTTTCTTGTTGCGAGCCGGAGGCTCTTCCCGGGCCGGTGCGCCCCTGTGCATAGTCTTCCATGCCGTCGGAGCGCCCGCCGCGCGAGCCGGCGGAGGTGGCTTGGGCACGGAAATCGATTCTTGGCCCTTGCCCCGGGTTGATGGCGACTTGCTTGACAATCGTCGGCATACCGGCGTTGCAGAATTGGGCAAGCAGCGAACTGATCTTCTCCTGCTTTACGACAATCGCCATGTGGAAAGGTAACATCTTGAACTGGACGTAGGGGCCGGGGCTGTCGGCCGGTAGGAACGTTCCCTGGTCGTCGACGAATCGGAAAGCTTCCAGCGACGCTCTCGCCGCGACGCTGCCGGGAAAGCTGGGCCCCATGCCGGGTCTCGCTTGCGGTCCGATACCGGCGGCCCCGTCCATGCCCCCCGGTTCTCGGGGACCCATTTCCATGCCGTCCATGCCCATGCCTTCGGCGCCCATGCCGCCGGGAGTCGATGCCGCGAGACTGGTTCCCGTGAGTTTCGACAGCCCGAGGCGATCTTGCGACTTCTGCCAAGGCTGCATGCAGTCGCGTCCGATTTCCAGGGTGAGAATCCGGGTAATTGCCGCGTTATGGTACTCGACTTCACCCCGATTGGTCTTGCGGATGATCTACAGCAGGTTCTTGTATATCCAGAGATCGCGCTGAGCCATCCTGACTTCTTCGGAGGTGAGCACTCCCGACTTGCTGGTCAGTTGGTCGAGGATGGTCTTGGGCGAGTTCTCGCCGCTCGACGCGCCTCGGGAAAACGTACGGCCCATGCCGCTGGCACTCACCAGTTTCCCTTCGGAGTCATACTCTTCCCGAGGCCCCCATTCGACGGTTCCTTGCAGGTTGCTTTCGTCAGAATCGAAGCCGACGGTGGACTCTCCCCGGAGGCCACCCGCCCGCGGGCTGAGTCCCGACGGCGTTTGGCCTTCTTCCACTGGCGGCAACACCTTGCGGCGCACGTCGACGATGCGGAAGAGCACGTCGCGAGCGATTCCGGGCAGGTGGTCCTGATACGTCTCGCGCCAGTCGTCCTTGATCTCGGCGTCCAACCCCTTGTCTTTCGTCAGCTTCACCATGTAGGAGTTGAATGCGTCGCCCAAGCGTTCTTTAGGCCATTGGTTGACCCTTTGTTGTTCGCCGAAGTGATACGTCCAGGTTTTCCAGACGTTGTCGCTTAGCTTCTCGCGTTCCGCCGTCAATTGGCGGATCGTCTCTTCTTTGGTTTTGACGTTCGCTTGGACTTTGGTGAAATCGCCATCGAGCTTTTTCGTTCGAGTGGTCAATACCGAAGCCATCGAGGAAGTAGCCAGCCACCATACGACCAGACCCAACAGGGCGGTCAACCCGATCAGGAACCAGAAGTGGTGTCGTTTGACGATGTCCACGAAGTCTTGCATTTTATCCATGGTCGGAGTACCTCTTCGTACTCGTGCATCGGTGTTCGTAAAGGAATCGAACGTGTAAGTAACGCATGCCCTGCCGGCGATCACTCGCTTGAGCGGCCGAGCCGGAGGTCATACCTCGTTTTCCGCCTTCTTGAGGTCTTGGACTTCCTGATCCGCCTTCTTCTTTTCCGCTCGCTTGGCCGGAGTCACCGGCTGCCAGCACAACTGGATCACAAAGCTGAACTTGCGCAGAATGAGTCCTTCCGATTCTTTCTCGCCGCCGCCGGTTGGCGTTCGACCGCCGCCGACGCCCTCCATCATGCCCGCGCCCATGCCCATCCGGCCTTCCGATCTGCCGGTGGACTCGGCGCCAACGTTGGGATCGTCCACCTTCACTTCAATGATCGTCGTGGGGTTCAGAAGCATCGGGTAACCGATCCCCAAGTCGCCAATGGGGATCGTTTCCTCTTCACCTTCGATGTTGGTGAGGGTGATTTCGTTCCTTCGCAACTGCTTGACCAGTTGTTCAAAGACGTAATACGCGCCTTTTTCCGTGGCTCTGGCATCCTGGTTGTTGTGGTAGTGGTAACCACTGATCTGGATGACCCATCCCCCGCCCGATGGTCCGTCCGTTACCGTCCCCTCGGCTCCCGTGGCCTCGTCGGGGGCGGGCGCCGGGCTGGTCGTTTGCTCGGGATCGTAGATCTCTTGGGTCTGCGCCGCCGCGTACCAGACGGCCAGATCCGGCACGTATTGCGGCTCGATGGAATCGATGTGCAGTTCCTTTCGCTGCATGACTCTGGCCGCGTCGGGCTGCTCCGCCGCGGCTTCTTCCGCCTCGACGAGATCTTCCCGGGGAAGGCACTGATTGATCGCACTGTACAATTCCGCCCAGAGAACTTGTTCCTGGGCGCCGCTGACCATCAGCTTGCCGTGGCCCTCCAACTCGTCGAACTGCGTGGTCTCGGCGGTCCTTTTCGTGTCGAGAGCCGCCGCGGCCGTCACGACGGCCCCCACCTTCAGCTCGGCGGCCTTCCACTTCGCCTCGTCGACCGTCTCGACGG
>JABMRP010000922.1 GCA_013202535.1 Planctomycetota bacterium | reverse complement strand
GCTCGGCTGTGGATTGGGGAATGTCGGCCGCGGGACCCAGCACATAGAGTCGGTTGATGTTCGCGGCGCGAAAGTGGTCGATTGCCCATGGCTGACCTTGTTTCCAAGTAGCGGCCGGCGCGCGGCCGCGAACTCGATCCGGCGGGATAAACGTCATGCGCTCGGCCGCCCGGAGCTGACCTTTGCGATAGGTAAGATCACGGGCACGCCCCTCGGCCGCGGCGACGGCGCCGAAGGTGCCGTCGCCCAGGTCCAAATCGAGCGAGTATTCGATGTAATGGAGTGGTCGTCCCGAGAAATCCACCCCGGCCGGGACTTCGCGCGCCGACTCGGCCGCGCTGGTCGACTCTCCGCCGAGCACGACGCGCCGGCAGGCGTGCTTTCCGGCCTTCCAGGGGTAACTCTCGGCACCGGCCATCTTGGCGACCGTTCCCCGTTCGGTGGCGTCGATGATAACCGTTGCCCCGACGGCCTGGCGACCGGCCCGGTTGGCGATCACGATCCCCGCGGGGCGTCCTTGATCATCGACCAGCACGTCGCTGGCGTAGGAGCCGAAGAGGAACTCGATCTCGCGTTTCAGCAGGGCCGCTTCGAGGACTTTCTTGGCGTGCATCGGCGTCGTCGTGCGCCGGTCCGCGAAAATCCTCTGGGTCAATTCGCCGCCGGGCGTCTCGTCATCTTCGAGCCAAAGCCGGAGCGTGCCACAGATGTCTTCGCCCAGGTAAGTTCGCGGAGCAACCAGCATCACCTCGGCCCCCGCATCGGCAGCCTCGACGGCGGCCGCCACCGCTGCGACCGTGCCGCCGACAACGACCACGTCGACCTGAGCGGTGACGGGAATCGCCCGGGCGCTTTGGTCGATGGTTTCCGGATGGGCCGCCGGCCAACACGGGGCCAGTGCGTAAGCCAACAAGAAAACGGCGATTCTCGCCACGGGAGATTTCTCGTTATTATTCACGGGCGGCTCCATGCTTCCAGCGGACGCAGTTTGATCTGGCGGCCTGTCGAATCGGCGTCCTCCCCCGGCGTGGCGAGCACGGCGAGTACCAGTTCTCCCGATTCCGGTGCGACGGCCTCCATGGCGATCATGCAGGTTCCGCGGTTGGGCGAATCCCACTCGTTGCGAGGCGTGGCCGTGTCGATCACCTGCCACGTGGCGGCCCGCGGAGAGAGAATCTCCAGGGTCAGCCGGGCGTCTTTCTGGCGGAGTTCGACGCTTGCCTTGCCAAGCACCTCCGGTACGCCCGGCGTGATCATTCCCCAGCGGACGCGGCTGCCCGGCTTCAGGCCCGTCAGATGGTCCTGGATCAATACGTTGCGAGAATCCAACAGCGCCACGCCACGCCAAACGCTCTCGGCCTGTCCTTGGTAGACGGAACTCATGTCAACGATCGAATGGGGAAACGCCGGGTCGTCGGAGAAGCGGATGATGGGGCCGTTGCCGGATGCCCTTTGAAGCTGCCCGTCGATCATCAGCGTGTTGTGTCCGGCGTTCCGCTGCCGGAAGATGGTCCAGCGGTCGGAGTTTTGCGCCCGGCTCCACAGATTCATCCCCCGCGACTCGATCCCGTGATAGCCTTCAGCTCCCAGATCCACGGCCCAACGAACGCCGTCGGCATCGAGTACGAACGAGCCGATATCCATCTGGCCGTGGCTGGCCGAAGGGGAGCCGCCCTTGAATCCGAGAAAAGTTGCCCGGGGATCGGTCCAGGAACCGCGATGCACGGTGATCGGCGTTTCGCCTTCGCCCTGCCAATGCAGAGGCATGCGGATCGTGGGATCGCTGCCGGGGTCGTCCATCCAGAGCAGGGCCAGCGGCAGCAGGCGGTTGCCGTCCGACGGGCCGCGCGTCGACGCCAGTCCCAAGGCATAAGCCTGCAACCGCTGGCGTTCGCCCAGCAGCCAGTCGGGCCGATCGTATCGCGAGGCGAACCAGAAGAGGGCCGGTTGCGGACTGCGTCTGGAACCGCCGTCGGCATAGTTGAAGAACTGTCCCGAGAAGCCGCACATCAGGCTCAAATACGCTCCCGTCCGATCAAAGCCGGGCGCCTTGCTCAGACCGAAGTCGGTTCCCAACGCACTTTCCAGGACGCCGATCAGCAGCACGTTGTAGCTGGTGCCGTACGACCAGTAGCCCGGCCCTTCGGGGTAACTGCCCTTGGGTGCATACGATCGCATCGAGTGGGTGACGTTGTGCAGGGCGTTGTGGACGGTTCGCGCGGCCAGATCCGGTTCGTGTTCCATGACGGCCAGTGCTCCCGCGGTCAGGCCGCCGTGGCAAACCTGTCCCCAGTTGTTGCCGGCCCGGACCCAACCCTTGTGCCGCGTTTCCCACGGTAGAATCACGCCTTTTTGGACGATCGCCTCGCGGATTTCCTTTCGGGCCGCCTCGTCCAGCTCCTGGTAAAGCCAATCGTAACCGATGGCCAGCGCGAAGGTCATCTCGGCCACATCAAGGAAATGGCTCGGATTCCAATCGGTGAATCGGGCCGCCGCCAGCATCTCTTTCTCGCAGCGGCGCACGTGCGCCACGTCGCCGGTCAGATGATATGCCGTCGCCAGCACCACCACGCGGCTGACGCAACGCCGCGACTGCCCCAGCAGACGGCGTCCTTGCAAGGTGCGCGTCACGGGTGCCGCGTCTTGCAGCAGCTTTGCCTGGTGGATCACGGCTTGTTTCAAGGCCGTCTTCACCGGATCTCCGGCGCCCGAATCGCGCAGCGCAGCCAGTTGGGCTCCGGTGGCCAACAACCGCGGGTGTTCCGTCGGCGCCTTATCGATCCATGAGCGAACGTCCTCGACCGAGATCGTCGGCGGATAGGCGAAGTCATCCTCGGCGGCCGAAGCGACGTTGAGTGCCGCACATAGGACGGTGGCCAAGAATGTTCCAAAGAAACAAGTCCTCTTCACGTTTCACCTCGCGGTCTTGGGGACAGACGTGGAACGGCCACTCTCATGGAATCGCGCGATCGGAGTGCGCCGACTTCAGTCAGGAGCATATTGTTTCCGAGCCGTGCAGTCAATCAAAACCGGACGTTTAACCCGGGCACTCGTGGCCAGCGCCGTCGGCGGTTGCCTTTTTCCGGCGTTTGGGGGAGACTATGGGGGGCGACGTTTGATTGCCTTTCCAACGCCGGGCACAAGTGCCTGGGCTAAACAAGTCCCACTCGTGTAACATGGACGCAAAGAGGGGTATCTGATAGGATCCATCATGCGGGGATCGCTGGTGGACGCCGTGGGTGATGGTTTCAAACGATACGAGGAAATCGCCATGAAAGCCGCGATGTGTCTTTTCGTCGCCGGGATGACCGTAACATGCGCGATGCCGGCAACGGCGGAAACATTCGACCGGGCGCCCCATGGATACACCTTGGTCGCCGAGGACGACTGTGGCAACGTCGAGGCGGCGCCGCACGTGGTCCGGGGCAAAGAGTATCTTTTCCCGACCAGCCAGGTCGATTCGTCGGCCGAGTACCGAACGATCATCTTCGACGACGAATTCTGCCTTCTGCGATACAAGAAGCTGAACCCGCGAGCGTCGTACAAGGTCGACGTCGTCTACGCCACCCAGGCCGAGGCGGTCCGTATTCAGCGTCTGGAAGCCAACGGGCGGACCGTTCACGACGACCTGCAACTTCCCGCCACGAAGCCGGGGCGGTATCTCTTCGACATTCCGGCCGACGCGCTGGGCAGCGCACTGGACGGCGGCTCGCAACTGGAGTTGAAGTTTATCAATGCCGACGGGGCCAACGCGGTGATCTGTTACGTGCGTATCTGGTCGACCGATCCCAAGGCGATCCCCGACCCGACGCGGCTCTGGACGCCCACCGGCGAGATCGAAAAAGACTGGGCCCGGCAAGATCGCATGCGCGGCAAGCCGCGGTTCGAGGAATGGGGCGATCCCCAAGCGGCGATCCGCCAAGACGTTTTGCCGTGCATCGACGAACTGCTTGCACGGGGCGCAAAGATGCTGGCCGACTTGAAGCGGATGGAAGCCCCGGACATCGAGACCGCCGCGAGCAAGTTGGCCCAAGCGGCGGCCGGTCGCGATCGGTTGCTGGCTACCGGGAGCACGGATCCGGAAATATGGCTGCGCGTGTATCTCGACGCCCGATGGGCCGTGCGCCGGCTGGCGTTTTGCAACCCGTTGTTGGACAGCCGCGGGCTGCTGTTCGTTCGCCGTCATCATCCCCACGCCATGCACCAATGCGCGCGCCGCCTGGGCACGTTCACGCTACCCGGCGGCGGGATCTGCATTCTCGACAAGCTCGATCCCGATGGCGACGCCCAGGTTCGATGTCTGACCGAAGGCAAGTTTCCCGAGGGCACGTTCAGCCGGCCGGATCTCTCGTTCGACGGTCGCCGGATCGTGTTCGGCTTTGCTCCGAAGCGCGAGGACAACGCGGCAAGCCGGATGCACTACGGCAACATCTCGCAGCACACGGCGCCCCTGTTCTCCGAGCATCAGGTGGGTCCGTGCCACGAGTTTCAGTGTTGGGAGATGGAGATCGACGGTTCGGCGCCGCCGCGAAAGCTCACCTCCGGCCCGTGGGAAAACTCCGACCCGCTCTACCTGCCCGACGGCCGCATCGCCTTCATGTCGCACCGCCCCGGCGGACTCGTGCAGTGTGGCGATTGGGCGCTGGCCTATTGCGTGTTTACGATGAACGCCGACGGGAGCGACGTGCGTCAGATTACGGTGAGTAAGGACGGCGAATGGGATCCGTTCCTGCTTCGCGACGGCACGATCGGCTTTACCCGCTGGGAATACGTGATGAAGTTTTGGTCGCCGATCCAGATGCTTTGGTCGGTCCGGCCGGACGGCACCAACCCGCGGATGATCTACGGCAGCGACCTCAGCCGGCAATATGCGTATCCGTTGAACTACGCGTCGGCCCGGCAGATCCCGGATAGCGGCAAACTGGTCTGCATCGGCTCGGCCCATCACAACACGGGCGCGGGTCCGCTTTGTATCGTCGACATGCGGTCCGGCCGCAACGCGGCGGAGGGTTTGCAGCGGATCACGCCGGTCCGCTATGTGGAAACGTCCGACTCGCAGCCTCACGCCGGCTGGTACGATTGCCCGTTTCCGTTGAGCGAGAAGTACTTCCTCGTTTCGTACTCGCTTTCCCAGCAAGAGACCGACACCCGGGGTTTCGCGATCTATCTGCTGGACACGTACGGCGGCAAGGAATTGATTCATCGCGACGAAGAGTTCTCGGCCCTGTTTCCGATCCCGATTCGGCAGCGCCATCGGCCGGTGGTGGGGGCGGCGGCTGCGCAAAAGCCCGCGATCGAGCCGGCAGTCGACTCCGGCGAACATGGCGAGTCCGGCG
>JABMRP010000921.1 GCA_013202535.1 Planctomycetota bacterium | reverse complement strand
CCGGCGCCTTCGGCTGGGCGTTAAACGACCTGCTGGCAATACCTACTCCGAAGGATCGTCGCTGCCAGCCTCGGTGGATTCGGGCGGCGACACGATGCCGGCGCCTGCCGATGGCGCGGGTCCGTGTTCTTCTTCGAGACGCCTCATCAACCGTTCACGAAAGTCGGTAAGCCCTCTCACGTACCAGGCTGAAGCCGATAACAGGATCGCAAGAACAGTCATCCGCAGGAACATGTCCCGGAGGGTAAATTGCCAAACGCCCTTGTCGTCCACTCGGCGGCACTGCCTCTGCGACCTATTCCCTTTCTGGTAGACGATTGCCCCAGCAACACCTCCGAGTATCCCAGTCCCCGTGGGTATGGCCAAGACGAGCAAGTTGGCGACGGGCAACTGGTGCATCACGAAGAAGGCCGACCAAATCGGCAGGAGGCACGTCAATCCGCCCGCCAGACCGGCCAACGCGACACGATATCGAGAAGTCCATGTCGTCCAACCGATGATCACCACGGCCATGTTAACTGGCAAGCCGAATGCACCGACCAATAGCATTATCCCCCATGCAGTGCCCGGGAATCCATCCAGTTCAAATTCGACGATCCCCGCGGCGATCATCGTTCCCATCCAAACGAAAAGCCAGAAGCATAGGTGCTCTCGAATCCGCTGGCCTCGTGTCGGCAGGTGCTCGTCGGTCGTCGGGATATCATTTTCCACCGTTTCGACTTGGTCGGAATCGAGCATTGGCGGCTTCTCGTTTCTTCCAAATTCCGGCTTCACGGTTAGGGTGGTCTGTTCACATCTTTGTAGGGTGGGCGTTAACCACTACCGCTCCAACATCCCCGCACACCGCTGGCGAAACTCCCGAAGTTGCTCTTCCTGCTCCGGACTATACGAACCGAGCCGGTGGGCGTAGGTGTCCATCCAAACGATCAGGCGGCGGAGGCTGTCGGGGTCGAGCTTGACCTTCTCGTGGCCGCCGGCGGCGGTCAACAGGGCCAGCAGCTTGCTCTGCAGCGCCGGGCCTTGGCCGGCGGTCGAGGCGTCGCGCTCGAAGACCAGCTTGCGGAGATCGCCGTCGGCGTATTCCAACAGCGCGTTGTACGACTGGGGACCAGTCAGCACAAACTTGGCCGCCTTGGCGTCGTCGCCGTCGGCCCGATGACACGAGACGCAGTGCCGATCCAGCACCGGTTGCACCAGCGCGTCATACCGCAACGGCCAGGTCCCTTCCGGCCCGAGTCGTAACTTCGACGCCTCTCGGGCCGCGGCCAGCGGAATGCGTCCCAAGCGGGGCGTCGAACGGCGGCCTTCATGACAGCCCACGCAGGCCAGCGTCTCGTTGGGCTGCACGTACGTGAGCGAACGCATCGTCTGCACGGCACGGCCCTGGTGGTCCAACGCCTGAAAGAACAGGGGCACGCCGGAGGGCACGCGGAAGAAGGCCGACCCGTCGGACTCGACCGGCACGGTGCCCAGCACGAACTTGCCCGGGTCTTCGCGCGAAACGCCCAGGCTCGGACTGTTCATCTGTGGCTGCACCTTCGGCGGCACGGCCACCACGCGCAGCCGGGCGACGTCGCCTTGGGCCACGCCGGTGAGGCCTTCATAGACGTTCTGCAATAGAAAGTTTCCCTCCTGCGGACCTTCCCAATCGACCAACTCGGGCCGCCTCGCCGGTTTGGTGCGCGGTTGTACGGCGATCGGGTTGGTACAGGAGATGTCCGGGTCGCGATGCAGCAGGTTCAAGTTGCCGAACGCGTCGTAGAGGTAAACACCCGAGGCGTTGCGGGGATTGTTCGGATCGTCCGGTGCCATGAGCCGATGGCCGGGCAGCTTTCGATCGGACCAGGAGCAGAGGAAATGTTCTTCGGACAGCGGCCACGGTCCGCCGTAATACGAGTTGGGCCAGCCTTCGGTCTCGGGGAAACAAACCTCCGGCGTGAGCCGCTCAAGCGGTGCTTCGCCCTCCAGGCCGCGAGTGCGATCCAACAGCACCATCGAGCCGCCGGTGATCGAGTGATGGGCCGTGGCCGTAAACACCAGCTTGTGTGAACCGGGGATCGATCGGGCCTCGAAGATACACTGCGGCTTCTTCGTGTAGTTGCCGTAGACCAACTGCGAGCCGGTGCCGTCGGGATTGGTCGACCAGAGGCTCATGAAATGGCCGTTGAACCGGTCGATGTAATCCCAGCGAGCGTAGAGAATCCGCCCGTCGTCGGCCACCGAAGGCGTCCACTCAAAATTCTCAAACGCCGAAATCGCTCGCAGGTTATCGCCGTCACCGTTGATCCGATGCAGCGTGAAGACGGCCACGGGGCGGTGATTGCCTCCGCCGCAGCGTACGAAGCTGTCCGGTTGTGTTGCAACGCACGTGGACGCCGCGCTCTGCTTGCCGGCCTGCAGCGCGGTGCCTTTGCGCGTGGAAAGAAACACGATATCGCCGTCGGGCAGATACCGGGCGTCGAAATCGTCGTAATAGCCACGGGTCAACTGCCGCAAGCCGCTGCCGTCGACGTTCATCTCGAACAGATGATAGAACGCGTCCTCGGGCAGCTCTTCCTTCTTCGTTTTATCGCCCACCGCCGAAACGTGTGGATACGTCTTACAGTAAGCGAAGAGCACGCGGCGACCATCGTAGGAAAGGTCGGGGCGGAAGAAGTTGCCCGGCTCGAACTGCCCGGTCAGACAACGCAACTTGGGCTGGTCGCCTTTGAAGCCGGAGAGAATGTAGACACCGCCGCCGGCCCGCGACCACCAGCCGTAACACTGATCGGAAACGTGCGGAAACAGCGTGGGCGCCCGTTTGACGAAAAGAACTTCGTCGAAGTCCAACAGCGGATTGGCCATCGCCATGCGGCGCACCGCCCAGCGGGCTTGCATGTACAACGCGCGGCGGTCGTCGTCCGATGCGTCGGCCGACGGATTACCGAATCGCTCGGCCACTTGGCGAAGCGTCTGCTCGTGTTGCGCGACGTCGGCTCCCGCCCGGGTAAGATTCTCGGCCAGCTTCAATCCCCGCTCGATAGCCAGAGCGATCGGATACCCGCCCGCCGGAGCGCTCGCGACCGCCACCTCGATCGGTTTACCCGCCATGGCCGACCAGGTGCTCGTACTGCTTTGCGTGGCCGGACATCCCAGGGCGACGTTCTTCTCGCCGCCGGGCGAAAACACCTGCACTTCGTCGAGATGAAAATAGACCGTGCCCGGCAGTTGGATTCGCACCAGTCGGGTCGTCTTGCCGTCGAGCGTTACCACGGCCGGTTTCTTGTCGGCATGGCCTTGAAACACCGTGCCGTCATGCTGATAAACCTGGCGCCACGACTTGCCGTCGTCGGAGAACAGCAGAATGAACCGTGCCGCTCGAGCGGCGAAGTTCCCGTCACACCGGTTGTAGAGCACCATGCGATCGATCGCGGTCGCCGCGCCCAGGTCGACCTGCCACCAGGGGTCCGTTTCGTTTTCCGTATGAAACCCCCACGTTCCGTTGATACGCCCATCGACACCCCCGGCGGCGTCTTGCTCCCGCGTCACATTCGGTTTGCCAGCCGTGGGCCGAACGGGGCTGTTGCGCAACTCGTCCTGACGCAGCCAATCGGCTTCGATCTGCTCGGGGGTGATGACCGGCGTTTCGGCCACTGCCGAGGCATTCCAACCGTGTACCGCAACGATAACCGTCCAGCAGAGGATTCTGGTACGCATCCGATCGACCTCCTGGAAGAGTACATTCCTCGACCCGGCAAGGGGATTCCATCGCCCTCCATCATTGCACGTTCGCCCCGGCAAGGCAAGCCTGTTACAATGAACGCCGACGATCCGTTTGTTTCAACGAGGATCATTCTGTCCTGACGGTCGACGGCCAGCCGGTCGAACTGAAACAGGCCTACAGCAGCGTCTACCGCAGCAACGAGAAGAACACGTTCCTCGGGTTTTACGCCGACCTGTTGCATCTGAAACCGGAGACGAAGTACGAAGTGGAAGTGAATCTACCAGAGCTCGAACCGGGCCGTTTTCAGGGGCTGTTCTTTGACAACGTGAAAGCGGAGTGGGTTGAGGTGGTTCGGTAAGTTGGGCGTCAGGGCTCGCGTTGGATAATGTTCAACGCAAGCGTGGCGGCTCCGCGAACGATATTGTTCTCGTCCTTCAGTAGTTCCGTGAGATCCGGGATCGTCTCTTTGGCCGCCGGTCCAAGGGCGCCCAAGGCCCTGGCGGCGGATCGGCGGACTTCCCCATCCTTGTCTCGCAGTAGGCCGACCAGTTCGAGGATCATGGATTCCGCGACCGGTCCGCCCAGGAGGAGACCGCAGGCGGCGTGTGCGCGAACGCCGGCATCCTCGTCGCGAAGCAGCTTTCGGATCACGGGAATCGCTGCTTCGCCAATGACGCCCATCTCCCAGAGCGCATCCACGGCAGCCATGCGAACGAGAGGATCCTTGTCGGCCAGTAGTTCCTTGAGTTGCGGGATTACGGTCGGCCTGAAATCCGGAGCGGCCTCATTCAAGGCCATCGCGGCAACAATCCGGAGCTTCTTATCCTCGTCGTCGAGGAGTTTCTTCAGTTCCGCGGTTGCTTCCTTGGCCTCAGGCCCCATCCGAATCAAAGCCCCGACGGCGGCGAAACCGAGTTGCCAACGGGGCTCGTGAAAGAGCTTCTTTAGTTGCGGAATTGCCACTTGGGCTTCCGGCCCCATCTCGCCGAGAGTCCTAACGGCGGCCAGCCGAACCGATCCTCCCGGGTCGTCTTCGGTCTTGTCGTCGAGTAGATCTGCCAGCCGCGGTATCGCGGTCTTAGCCGCTGGGCCCATTTGCCCCAGTGCTTCGGCGGCGTCAGCGCGCACGAATTCGTCCCCATCGGCAAGCAACTTCGTCAGGCCCGGGATCGCTGCCTTGGCCACCGGACCTATCTCGCCCAGCGTGCGGGCGGCATCCGCGCGGGTGGGTTCGTCTTCAAGCCACGAGATGAGCTTTGGAATCGCCGCCTTGGCCACTGGACCCATTCTCCCCAGCGCCTCGGCTGCCTCTGAGCGGATATACTCATCTTCGTCATCGAGTAGCTTGATAAGCTCGGGAATCGCTGCTTTAGCCCGCGGTCCCATGTAGCCAACGGCCTGGACCGCAACAAGACGAAGCTCCCAGTCCTGGTCGCTGAGCATCTTCGTAAGCTCCGGGACCGCCACGGCACTCGCCAGTCCGAAATACGCCACGTTTCGCGCGGCGTGCTCACGGATTCTCGGATCCTTGTTCCTCAGTGCCTTCGCAAATACCGGGATCGCTTCTGGCCCCATCTGGCTCACAGCCCACGCGGAAGACCTGCCGACGTACTCATTCTCGTCGTAGATGGTTTTGGCGAGTTCGGGGATCGCCGCCTTCGCCTCCGGTCCGATATCGCCCAGGGCAGTCGCCGCGGCTTCACGAACGTACGGTATCTTGTCCCCCAACCGCGACACGAGAGCCGGAATCGCCGCCTTTGCCCACGGCGTCTTGTGGCCAATTGTCTTGGCTGCACCCGCTCGGATAACTGGGTCCTTGTCGTCCAGCAGTGTCACAAGTTCGTCCAAGATGCCCGGACCCATTACGGCCAGGGCGTCTTCGGCGCGCGATGCGACACTGTGGTTGAGTAGTTCCACAAGGACGCGTGTCGCTCCGATCCTGCCCAGTGCTTGGGCGGCGGCCCGATGGACGCAATATTCTTCCTTCTCGTTGTGGAGCAATTTCGTTAGGACCGGTATATCCTCTCCCACGATCCGCACTCTTTTCAGGGCGACGGCAGCCGCATCGCGGACATGTTCGTCCTCATCGCACCACAGTTTCCCCAGAGCGGGAATTGCCGCCACGCCGAGATTGCTCAGAGCCTCCGCGGCCGATTTGCGGGTCGCCGGGTCGTGGGCGTCGGCCTGTGCCGTCCAGTGGGCGAGAGGTTGTCCCTCGTATTCCAGACTGTCGGGCGGGGCAGAACCGGCGGCGGGCGACAAAGCCGGCTCTTGCCCGACCGCCGCAAGAGCAAGCAGGACCGATGGCATGAACAACAGGACGGACGTTCTCATTGCGTGCCCTCTGGAATAAATCGCAATTCGACCGGGTGACTTCCTACTTCCAGTCTACCCGCCGATACATGCCCATGGCAAGCGAGGAAACGCACGTACGCAAGCGGACGAAGTACGGCGAGAATTGACGCGGGCGTTCCCAAGAGCGATACTGGCGGTGCGGTGACGCGGAATAATCAGTGACCACCCCATGAAGGATCCCATCATGTATGTATCCACTCACAACCCACACCACTCCCCTGCCCTGCCCTGGCGGTCGTGGAAGACGATCGGGCTGGTGGCCGGACTGTTGATGATGGGCGTCGGCCACTGTGCCCGCGCCGCCGAAATCGAGCGGCCGCCGAATTTTGTGATCTTCTTTACGGATGACCAGGGGTACAACGACGTGGGGTGCTTTGGGTCGCCGCTGATCGAGACGCCCAACTTCGATCGCATGGCGGCCGAGGGGACGCGGTTTACCGATTTCTACGTGCAGCCGGTCTGCGGCGTGTCGCGGGCGGCCCTGATGACCGGCTGTTATCCGATCCGCGTGGCCGAGATGGGCAACACCAAGTCGGGCCATCCCGTGTTGCATCCCCGCGAGGTGACCATGGCCGAGGTGCTCAAAACCCGGGGGTACGCCACCGCGCTGGTCGGCAAATGGCATCTGGCCGGCGGCGGGAAGAACACTCGCGGGCGTGGCACGGGGCCGTACCCCAGCGAACTGCTGCCCAACGCCCAGGGGTTCGATTACTTTTTCGGCACGCCGGCCCATAACGGGTTTACCCCCAAGCCCGACCCGAAGAGTTTTATCGCCGAGCTGATGCGGAACGAAGAGGTGCTCGAAAGTCCGACCGACATGGACATGCTGACGCAAAAGTACACGGCCGAAGCGATCCGTTTTATTACCGAGAACAAGGACCGGCCGTTTTTCCTCTATCTGGCCCATAACATGCCGCATGTGCCGCTGGGCGCCTCGAAAGAATTTCGCGGCAAGTCGAAACGGGGGCTTTACGGCGACGTGATTCAGGAACTCGATTGGAGCGCCGGGCAGGTGCTCGATACGCTCAAAGAGCTGGGCCTCGACGAGAACACGCTGGTCGTCTACACCTCGGACAACGGCCCCTGGGTTGAGAAGCAACTGGCCGGCGAGGGAGGGATCCACACCAACTACGGCAGCGCCGATCCGCTGCGTGGCTGGAAGATGACCACCTGGGAAGGCGGGCCCCGGGTGCCCTGCATCATGCGTTGGCCGGGGAACATTCCCGCGGGAAAAGTCTCCTCCCAGATGCTCACCTCGATGGACCTGCTGCCCACCTTTGCCCGATTGGCCGGGGCGAAACTGCCCGACGACCGGACGATCGACGGCCACGACGTCTTTCCGGTGATCAGCGGCGAGCCCGGTGCCGAGAACCCGCGAAAAGCCTACTACTTCTACAGCTACAACCATCTGCAAGCGGTCCGCCAGGGCAACTGGAAGCTGGTGCTGCCGCGGCCTGCGCGACCGGCCTGGTGTTCCTGG
>JABMRP010000920.1 GCA_013202535.1 Planctomycetota bacterium | reverse complement strand
TCGGCAAGGACCAAGAGGCTCGGGCGGATCCGCCGCATCGCCGCGGCGACGGCCCAACTGAAATCCAACGGACAGTAGAAGACGGTAAGCTGGGGATATTTACGCCGGGCCAGCGCCATGCCGGTCTTCGTGGTGGTCGAGACGACACACTGCCACCCGGGATGGCGCCGGGCGATTTCTTCGATCAGCGGGGCCAGCAGGTTCACCTCGCCCACGCTGACGGCGTGAAGCCAAAGACACGACCGCCGGCCGGCGCGTCGCGGTACCCGGCCGAGAAACTTGGCCGCATATCCCTGGCGGTATTTTCCCGCGCGCAGGGATTGAATCAACAGATAGGGCAACGATACCGCCAGCAAGACGAGATAGACGAGGTTCAGCAGGTATCGCATCAGGGCTTCCCTTCCCCAAGGACTGCCGGTGTATAGTAGCCATCTCGCGGAGCGAGATGGCTACTATACGCGGCCTATTTCTTCTTCGCACTTCCCGCGGCACTATTTCCACCGCGGCCACCTCTCATACAGCAGTTCTTGAACTTCTTACCGCTGCCACAGGGGCAGGGTTCGTTTCGGCCGACCTTCTGTTGCCGGTTGCGGAAAGGTTCGGCCTTTCGCTCTCCGCCCCCGCTGGCGTCGATGGCCGCTTGCTGCTGGCCGGCGATTTCGCTGGTCGGCGGCGCTTCTTCGTGAATGGCTTCGCTTTCGGTCCAGGTCGAGCCGACAAAACCCTCGTCGAGTTGCTCCATGCGGAAGACCAGATCGGTCGCCCGCTCGCCGAGGGAATCCCACATCGCGTCGAAGGTGCGCATCCCCTCGCGTTTGAATTCCACCTTCGGATCCACTTGGGCATAGCCGCGCAGCCCGACGCTGCTGCGCAGATGGTCCATGACCAGGAGATGATCCTTCCAGGCGGTGTCGAGGAGCTGGAGGACGAGCTGGCGTTCCATCTTGCGAATTTCCGGGCGGAAGCGGTCCTCCAGGGCAACGGTGAGATGGTTTTCCATCGCCTGGTGATCGAGCGAGGTCAGTTCCTCGACGGCGACCTCGCACTGCAGGTCCTGTCGCAGCCAGTCGCAGAGCGACTGCAACGCACCGCTGTCGGGTGAGGTTTCGTCCGACTCGTCGGCGGAAGAAGCGAACAACTGCTCGATGCGCTGGGCGACGCTCTCCACCGCGTCGTTGGCCCGGCGCTGGTTGCGGCGGCTGTGTTCGACGAGCAACTGCCGGACTTCCTCGCGCTGCTTGTTGCGAATCTCGTCGAAAGTCAACTCCGCGTCGAATCGCTGCGTGGCCCACTCGATCAGCTTGTGGCGATCGTACCGCTTGTTGCCTCCGGAGTCGCGGGTGGTGAAGTGGTAGAGGCCGGCCATCACCGGGTACTCGACTTCCTTCTCCTCGTAGGCCGATTCCGCTTTACCCCGGACCAGGGCCTTGAACTCATCCGCTTCCCGATCCTTGACGTCGTCGACTTCCAGGACGATGCCGAACTTGTGCCGCACCCAACCGCATGCGCTGCGCACGCCGAACTCCGGCCCGAGAAACTCAGCACCGCGACTCAGTTCGACTTCTCGCACGGCGGCCTGGGCCTTCTCGATCAGCGCATCGGCCAGATCGTCGCGGCCGATGCGCTTCAAGTCGCGATCGCGCAGACTGAGCTGCCATCGGGCGTTGGCCATCTTGGCCAGCGCTTCCCAATTCCAGTCGCGCTGGTCGACGTCCAGCGAAAGGTTCTCCTCGATACCGTCGAGCACCTGCCCCTCGACGGCTCGCTCGGCGACGTCCTTGGCGTAGATTTCGGCGGCCGCGAAATCGATCCCGCGGAATTCGCGCGCGTCCATCTCCTCGATCGCCATTTCCTTGCTCACCCATTTGGCGAACGACTCGGAGCCGTAGTCGCGGGCGAGGAACGTGTCGAGATAATGGTCGATCTGTCCCTCGATCATCTCGATGATGAGTTTCTTGCCGTTGACCCCTTCGAGAATCCGCTGGCGATAGCCGTAGACGCGCTTCCGCTGCTCGTCCATCACCTCGTCGTATTCCAGCAGATTCTTGCGGATTTCAAAGTTGCGCTCCTCGATCTTTTTCTGCGCGCCCTCGATGCGGCGGGTGACCATGCGGCTTTCGATCGCCTCGCCCTCTTTCATGCCCAGCGATTGAAGGATCTTCTTCACCCATTCGCCGGCGAAGATTCGCATCAGATCGTCTTCCAGCGAAAGGAAGAAGCGACTGCTGCCCGGATCGCCCTGGCGGCCGCAACGCCCGCGAAGCTGCAAGTCGATACGCCGTGCCTCGTGCCGCTCGGTGCCGATGATGTGCAGCCCGCCCATCGCGGCCACTTCGCGGCCTTCGGCGGTCATCCGCTCGCGCTGCTCGATTTCGTTGACCAGGGCGTCCCATTCTTCGGCCGGAACGTCGAGCCGGGTGGGATAGGTCTGCTGGAGTTGGGCCCAGGCCATGGCCTCGGGATTTCCGCCGAGGACGATGTCGGTTCCGCGGCCGGCCATGTTGGTGGCGATGGTCACGGCCGCTTTGCGCCCCGCCTGGGAAACGATCTCCGCTTCACGCTTATGATGCTTCGCGTTGAGCACCTCGTGCTTCACACCCCGCCGCTCCAACATGCCGGAAACCAATTCGCTCCGCTCGATCGAGACCGTTCCCACGAGGATCGGCCGGCCGCGGCGCTGGATGTCGACAATCCGCTCCTTGGGCAGGACCTCCGTGCCTTTGCTGCCCTTGGCTTGGAATTCGTATTGGCCGTCGGTTTCCTTGACGATCTTCCCCCACCATTCCTCGCGGTTGTCCAGCACCAGCACGTCCCACTTGTGCATCTGTTCGATTTCATCGACCACCGCCTTGTACTTTTCGCCCTCGCTGCAGTAGATCGAGTCGGGATACTCCAGGCGGCGAAGCTCGCAATTGGTGGGGATCGCGTAGACGTCGAGCTTGTAGATCTTCCAGAACTCGCTCGCCTCGGTCATCGCCGTACCGGTCATCCCGCCGAGCTTGTCGTAGAGCTTGAAGAAGTTCTGCAGGGTGATCGTGGCCAGCGTCTGGTTTTCCTCCTTGATCGGCACCCCCTCTTTCGCCTCGACGGCCTGGTGCAAGCCGTCGCTCCAATTGCGCCCGGGCATCAGCCGCCCGGTGAACTCGTCGACGATCACGACTTCGCCGTCTTGGACGACGTAATTGACGTCGCGCTTGTACAGGTAATGGGCTTTCAGCGAGTTGTCGATCAGATGGGGCCACTCCATGTTGCCCGCCGTGTAGAAGCTCTCCACGCCGGCCAGTTTCTCCGCCGCCCGAATGCCGTCGTCGGTCAAATGGACCGAGTGCTCCTTCTCGTTGACCTCGAAATGAGCCTTGGCTTTCAACTGCCGGGCGATCTTGTCGGCCTTGGCGTATCGAGAGATGTCGTCGTGGGCCGGGCCGGAGATGATCAGCGGAGTACGCGCTTCGTCGATGAGGATGTTGTCCACTTCGTCGATCACCGCGTAGTGGAGCGTGCCTTGCGACTGCTGCATGTGCTTGGGATATCGCGCGTCGCCCTTGGCCGCCGGGCGCATGTTGTCGCGCAGGTAGTCGAATCCGAACTCGTTGTTCGTGCCGTAGGTAATGTCGCACTCGTATGCCTTCTGCCGCTCGTCGGTGGGCATATTGCTCTGAATCACGCCGACGGTGAGCCCCAGAGCCATGTACAACTTTCCCATCCACTCCATGTCGCGCCGGGCCAGATAGTCGTTGACGGTAACGACGTGAACCCCCTTGTCGGCCAACCCGTTGAGATAGACCGGCAGCGTGGCCACCAGCGTCTTTCCCTCGCCGGTTACCATTTCGGCGATATTGCCCGAGTGGAGAACGTATCCACCCATGAGTTGGACGTCGTAGTGGCGCATCCCCAGCACCCGCCGCGACATTTCGCGGCAGACGGCGAAGGATTCCACCAGCAGATCGTCGAGCGTTTCGCCCGCGGCCAATCGCCGTTTGAATTTCCCCGTCTGCTCCTTCATTTCCGCATCGCTGGCCGACTGGTATTTGCTTTCCAGCGCGTTGACCGCGTCGACCATCGGCTGCAATTTCTTCAGATACCGGGCATTGGACGAGCCGAACACCGAGGTGATGCTTCGCTCGACCAACCGGGCCAGCGCGGAGAAGAATCCCCCGAGGAATTCCCAAATTCGTTCCAAGACTTCCATGGTGATTAAGCGAGAACCTCTGCGCGAAAGAAAACGGCGGGAAACCCTTCGTTCCAGTGGCCGGCGCAGCACCGCACTCCTTGGCCAGCCAGAACGGGGGGAGAGTATACTCCAAACCAAAAGCCCTTATATTGTACAACTTGGCACGAGCGGTCAAGAAGGGGAGTTCGCGAAAACCTGGCGAGGAAGTGAACGCCCGCACGTCACCCTCCCGGTAAACGGGGGGCACGGATAGCGGACCACGCCGTTTCTCGCTCTAATAAACCGCCGACACCGAACCCACCGAACTGCCTGTCGGCCGACGCAATCGAGGCCCCCACTTGCCTAGAACTCCCATCTCCAAGACGATCACGGGCCAATTGGTTTTCCTCGGCACCGGCACTTCGCATGGGGTACCGTTGATCGGCTGTGGATGCGCCACGTGTATCAGCTCGAATACCAAGAACCGTCGGACCCGATGTGCGGTGGTCGCCGGGTTGCCCGAGGGCAACCTACTGATCGATACCCCGCCCGAACTGCGACTCCAACTGATCCAACAGGGCCTGGGGCTGGTCCACGCGGTGGCCTACACCCACGCCCACGC
>JABMRP010000919.1 GCA_013202535.1 Planctomycetota bacterium | reverse complement strand
TTCTCGACCCGATCGACGGCACGAAATCGTTCATCCACGGCGTTCCGCTCTATGGCACGCTGGTGGGGGTCGAGCACGAGGGGCAGAGCGTAGTGGGGGTCAATCTGATCCCCGCTACGGGGGAGTGTGTCTACGCGGCCGTGGGGCAGGGTGCCTGGTTTACCGCGGGCGATGAAAGTCCCCGGCCGGCCAAAGTTTCACGTTGTCCGAGCCTGGCCGAGGGGCTGTTCCTGACCACCGAAGTGCGAAGTTTCGACGAGATCGACCGTCGCGACGTCTACGACCACCTCCAGGCGACCGCCCGGCTGAGCCGCACCTGGGGCGACTGTTACGGGTATCTGATGGTCGCCATCGGCCGGGCTGATTTGATGGTTGACCCGATCGTCAACGCCTGGGATTTGGCCGCACTGCTGCCCATTATCCAGGAGGCCGGCGGCACTTTCACCGACTGGCAGGGCCGGCCGACCATATACTCCGGCCAGGCAATCGCCACCAACGGCAGGATTCTGGAAGAAGTGCTGGCGATAACACGCGGCTGAACATTCTAGGGAGAGTGGGCTATTTGCGTCGCTCGCATCGCCTTTGCTCGCCCCCCCGATTTGAACTGACCCAGCCGTCGCCCTTGCATCGGCCCACCCAACGGGTATACTAAGTTCCTTGGCCAATATCGGAAACAAGCTACGCGGAGAGTTCCCAATGTCGCGGCAGTGTGAAGTGTGCGGAAAGGGGCCCCAGATGGGCAACTCGGTTGAGCACCGGGGGAAAGCCAAGTACCTTGGTGGAGTGGGTACTAAAATCACCGGTATCACCCGGCGGCAGTTCAAACCGAACCTGCAAAAAGTCCACGTGACGACTCCCAACGGCACACACAAATCGATACGCGTCTGCACCCAGTGCATTCGCAGTGGCGCTGTCACGAAGCGAGTGCATGCGGCCCCCTTCAAACTGCCCAAAGCGGCGGCCAAGAAGTAGCCCTGTAGCCGGAGTCGCGAGACTTCGGGCCCGGGCCTGAGCCCCCAGAACCGTTCGGACGCTCCCTTCCACGGCAGCCAGCCATGAGCATTTCGCGCGAAGAAGTCGAAAAGGTCTCCTTGCTGGGCCGCTTGCTTCTGGGGCCCGGAGAGTTGGAGAAGATGACGTCCCAGATGGGACAGATCCTCGACTACATGCACTTGCTCTCCGAGGTCGACACCGAAAACGTCGAGCCGATGGCCCACGCCTTGGACCTCACCAATGTACTTCGCGACGACACGCCGGGCGTGAGTCTGCCGCGCGACGAAGCGCTGGCCGCGGCCCCGCATCGCGACGACGAGTGTTTCCTGGTGCCGGCCGTGCTGGGCGATCCGTGATCGGCCCCTTTTCGACAGGTGCCGGGGCTAACACGGAGTTGAAACAAGCATGTCTCTGATCGAATCCACGGCCACTGAACTCCTCGGCCAACTCCAGTCCGGCCGGACCACGGCGGTCGAAATTGCCGCGGCCTGTCTGAAGCAAATCGATCGGCACGACGCGAAGATCAAGGCGTTTCTTCGGGTCGATCGCGACGGCGCGCTGGCCCGGGCCGCGGAGATCGACGCCCGGCGAAAGGCTGGAAAACCGGTCGGCCGTCTGGGCGGATTGCCGGTGGCGGTCAAGGATCTGCTCTGCACCAAGGGCCAGCGGACGACCTGCGGCTCGCGGATGCTCGAAAATTTCCGCCCGCCGTACGACGCCACCGTCATTGCCAAGCTGCGCGCCGCCGATGCCGTATTGATCGGCCGGACCAACATGGACGAGTTCGCCATGGGCGGGTCGAACGAGAACTCGGCCTTCGGGCTCACCCACAACCCCTGGGACCTGACGCGGATCCCCGGCGGTTCCAGCGGCGGAGCGGCCGCCAGTTTGGCCGCTTCGATGGTGCCGCTCTCGGTGGGCAGCGACACGGGCGGATCCGTTCGCCAGCCGGCCGGATTCTGCGGCGTGTTGGGTATGAAACCGACCTACGGCCGCGTGAGCCGCTACGGGCTGGTCGCCTTCGCCAGCAGTCTCGACCAAATCGGTCCGCTGGGCCGATCGGCCGAAGACATCGCCCTGCTTTTGGAAGTGATCGCCGGCGGCGATCCATTGGACTCCACCTCGGTCGACCGGCCGGTGCCCAAGTATACCGAGTCGATCGCCCGGCCGCTGGAAAACCTGCGCATTGGGTTGGTCCGCGAACACTTCGGCGAGGGACTCGATGCGGAAGTCGAAGCGGCCGTTCGCGAGGCAACCCGAGTGTACCAGTCGCTCGGAGCCACGGTAAGCGAGCTTTCCATGCCCCACGGCAAGTACGCCGTGGCCACGTATTACATCATTGCCCCCTGCGAAGCCTCCAGCAATCTGGCCCGATACGACGGGGCCCATTACGGACATCGCACCGACGAGAAGGCGATGGCCGTCGAACTGGCCGCCCAGCGCAAGGCGTTGCAGCAAACGGGCGACAGCCGGAAGCTGGAAGCGTTGGACAACCCGCTGATCCGCATGTACCGCCGCACCCGGGCCGAAGGTTTTGGCGCGGAAGTGAAACGCCGCATCATGATCGGCACCTACGCGCTAAGCGCCGGCTACTACGACGCCTATTACCTCAAGGCGCTGAAAGTACGGCGGCTGATCCGCCAAGACTACGATCGGGCATTTGAGCAGGTCGATCTGATTGCCGGCCCGGTGGCCCCGACGCCGGCATTTGAGATCGGCGAGAAGGTCGACGATCCGCTGGCGATGTATCTGCTCGATCTGTACACGGCCAGTGCAAACCTGGCGGGAATCGCCGGCATGTCGATCCCCTGCGGACTGAGCACCGGCGGACTGCCCATCGGTTTGCAATTGCAGGCCCCGCCGTTTGAGGAAGAACGTCTGTTGCGAGCCGCCCACATGTTCCAGCAGGCAACCGATTGGCACACGCGGAGGCCGGAGTTGTCGTGAGCACACCACACAAAGTCGTCATCGGCCTGGAAGTCCACGTGCAGTTGGATACGCGCACGAAGTTGTTCTGCTCGTGTAGCACGCAATTCGGCGCGCCGCCCAACACGCAGACCTGCCCGTTGTGTATCGGTATGCCGGGTACGCTGCCGGTGATGAACCGGCGAGCATTGGAACTGGGCATGAAGGCCGCGCTGGCGTTGAACTGTGAGATCCCCCGGTTTACGAAGTGGGATCGCAAAAACTACTATTACCCCGATCTACCCAAGGGCTACCAGATCAGCCAGTTCGATCTGCCGATGAGTTGCGACGGTTATTTGCCGATCAGCGATGCCAAGGGCCGGTTTGAGCCGAAACGCGTGGGTATCATTCGCGCGCATCTGGAAGAAGACGCCGGCAAGAGCATGCACGCCGAAGCGGCCGGCAAGGCGGACAGCCGCATCGACCTGAACCGCTGCGGCACGCCCCTGCTGGAAATCGTCAGTGAGCCCGACATGCGCTCGGCCGAGGAAGCCAAGGCCTTTTTGACCGAACTAAAATTGCTGCTGGTCTACCTGGGCGTTTCCGATTGCAACATGCAAGAGGGTAGCCTTCGGGTCGACGCCAACATCAACCTCCACGTCGACACGTCCGAGGGCACAAAGGCCACGCCGATTGTGGAAGTAAAGAACATGAACAGTTTTCGAGCGGTCGAGCGGGCGTTGGCCTACGAAATCGTTCGGCAGACCGAGGCGTGGGAAGAGACGCATACCGAATTAGGGGGCCCCGGCGGCTTCAAAACGACCCGCGGTTGGGACGAGTCGGCCCAAGTGACCCGTCCGCAGCGTACCAAGGAAGAGTCGAGCGATTACCGCTATTTCCCCGAGCCCGACCTGGTACCGGTCACCGTGACCGAAGACCAGATCGAGCAGTCGCGACAGTCGTTGGGCGAGTTGCCCGCCGCGTTGCGAACCCGTCTGGAAGCGACCTACGAGATCACGCCCTACGACAGCGACGTGCTGGTCAACCAGGGCCGTGCATTGGTCGACTACTACATCGAACTGGCCGAGGCCTGCGGCGACGGCAAGCAGGCCGCGAACTGGGTGCAGCAGGACGTGTTGCGAACGCTCAACGAGCGGCAGATCCCCGTCGAGCAGTTTCCCGTGTCGGCCGCCGCCCTGGCCCCCCTGCTGGAGAAGGTCCGCTGTGGCAAACTCGATGCCAACCGGGGGCGCGAAGTGTTGGCCGGCATGGTAGAATTGGGTAGAGGGCTTGAGGACGTGATGCGGGAGATGGGCATCGCCGAGGTCGACGATTCGGCCCTGGAGACCCTCTGCCGTGAACTGCTGGAGGCCAATCCCAAGATCGTCGCCGACCTCAAAGCCGGCAAGCAGAAAGCGGTCGGCGGTCTGATTGGGCAGGCGAAGAAGCAAAACCCCAACGTCAACCCCGGTAAGGTGCGTCAACTTTGTCTCGAACTGGTGGAGAAGATGTGAGTGTTGTCACGCTGACCACCGATTTCGGCACCGGCAGTCCCTATGTGGCGGCCATGAAAGGGGTGATCCTCTCGATCAACCCGGCCGTCACCCTGGTCGACCTGACCCACGACATCCGCCCGCAAGACGTCCGTCACGGGGCGATCGTGCTGGACGACGTAACCGACCGCTTTCCCACCGGCACGATCCACACGGCGGTCATCGATCCGGGCGTGGGGACCGATCGGGCCATCCTCTACGCCCGCATTGGGAACCAGCAGTACGTCGCGCCGGACAACGGCTTGCTTAGCCGGATCATTCGGCGCACGAAACCCTCGGTGGTCATCCGTTTGGAGAACCCCGAGTTCTGGCTGCCCGAGATTTCCAATACGTTTCACGGACGCGACATCATGGCCCCGGTGGCCGCCCGGCTCTCGCTGGGGCTCAATCCCGAGCAGCTTGGCCCGCTGGCCGAAGCCATCGATCGGCTCGCCTGGCCCGAGGTGAAACAGACGCCGCAACGCATCGACGGCGAGGTGGTCGAGATCGATTCGTTCGGCAACCTGATCACCAACATCACGGCCGAGATGCTCACCAACCGGCCGACCGACAATCGGGTATGCACCGTCTGCAATATCTACGAGACCTGGGGTATCTTCCACGCGTATGCCCAACACCCCGACGGCACGCTGATGGCCCTGATCGGCTCCAACGAGCGGCTCGAACTGGCCGTGGTCGGCGACAACGCCTCAGCCCGGCTGGGTATCCCCGTCGGCTCGCCGGTGGCGCTGGTCTGGGAATAGGCCCGAAAAAGGGGACTGGCTCCGTCGAGAGCCATGCCTGGAAGCGGTTGACGTGTTGGCCGACGGTGCCTGTC
>JABMRP010000918.1 GCA_013202535.1 Planctomycetota bacterium | reverse complement strand
TGATGACCTTGCCCGTGTGGGCGGCCATGCGGCCCATCGAGGTGACCAGGCTGGCCTCGGCGCCGCGGGCGGCCTCGTTGTAGGGCGTGTCCTGGCGAATGGCCTCGATCAGATCGTCCCACTCGAGCTGATAGGGGTTCGGCTCGGGCGAGGCCTTCCAGAGGAGCTTGTCCTCGACGGCGTTGTGTCCGCTGTAGGTTCGGCACGTGCCGCGGCCCGTGGTGTTGCTGTCGATCGTGCCGAGTCCCTTGCTTCCGTGGGCGTAGCCGCCAAAGTGCGACTCGCATCCGGCGATGCAACGGCCGCCCAGGAACAGCTTCGTGCCGTCGGCAAAGGTGTACTCGACCGAGTAGCTGTCGAAGTTCTGGTCGACGCTCTGACCGCGATAGTGCCGTCCGCCGGTGGCGTGGGCTTCGACCGGCCAAGCCCCCTTCATCCAGCACAACTCGTCGATGTTGTGGATGTAAAAGTCGCTATAGCAGCCACCGCTGGCCCAAAGGAAACTGTGGAACCGCTGGATCTGATACATCAGGTGGCTGATGCCGTCGGGCTTGGGCGCCGACTCGAAGAAACCGATGGGCCCGTGCAGGCGGTAGGTCCGCATCATGATGACGTCGCCGATCTCGCCCTGCTGCACCCGATCGACCAGCTCGCGGCGTGCGGCGCAGTGACGCCACATCAGCCCAACGGCCACCTTCAGGTCCTTTTGTGACGCCGCCTCGGCCAGCTTGAGCATCTTGGCGGTCGTCGGGCCGTCGACGGTCACCGGCTTCTCCATGAAGACGTTGACTCCTTTCGCAATGGCGTAGCCGAACTGGACCCAGCGGAAGGCCGGCGGCGTGGCCATGATCACCACGTCGCCCGGCCGCAGACAGTCGATCGCCTTGCGGTAAGCGTCGAAGCCCACGAATCTGCAGTCTTCGGGCACGTCGGCCTGATCGCCAAAACGTTGCTTGAGCTGCTGGTAGCTGCCCGAGAGGCGGCCCTCAAACACGTCGGCCATCGCCACCAGGCGGGTGGGACCGTTTGTGACCGAAAGGGCGTTACCGGCCGCCCCCGTGCCGCGGCCGCCGCAACCGACCAGGGCCAAACGGATCGTATTGTCTTCCGCGGCATGTACGCGGGGGATCGCCACGCCCGCCAGGGCCGACGCTCCCGCCACGCGACCCGTCTGCTTGATAAACTCGCGACGTGTTGAACCAGTCTTCGCATTCCCAGTCATCCCTTGTCTCCTTCGAATGAGCAACGCTTTTCTGCAGAATCTGAGAGCACTATCAGGCTATCACATGGAGCGGGCGACTGCAAACGTTGGGCCGGCGATTCCTCAGAACCCAAACGTTGCCGCCTACAAACTGACCGGCGGCGATTCGGCCGGCACGCGACCCATTAGATCTCAGGTAACTCGTAGCCTTCTCGGCGCGGGCGGGATCGCAAATTGTTCGCTTCCTCGTCGCCGATGAACTCCTCCTTGACGGGGTCCCACTGTAGCTTGCGGCCCAATTCGCGGCAAATGTTAATCAAATGGCAGATCGTCGTGCTGCGGTGCCCGACCGTTGCCGGAGCAACCGTTTTTTCCCGCGTTCGCATGCACTCGACCCAATTGCGGATGTGTTCGTGCGACACGCTGGCGTACTCCGACTTGTCCGCCGCTGGCGGGGCGTTCTCGATCAACTCTGGCGGATTACTGGCCAGCCGATTGCGGTTGATCTCGATTTTGCCTTTCTCGCCAGTGAAGATTCCGCCCATGCGAGGACCTTCGTCCTCGGGCATATCCAGTTTCAGAAGCGTGCCGCAGGCGTATCGCATCGAGACCCGACCGTCCGGCCGCGATTCCTCCGGCCAGATTTCGACGGGACCCGTGTTATCCGTCCCCAGTGCCCGCTGGATCTGATCGAAGGCGTGGACCCAGCCGGTCACGAGCCACCCGCAGTATTCCCGATAGCGAGCCCATCGACCGAGACCTGGGTGCAACTCCGGGCTGAAAGGGGTCAGTTCGGTCTGGTTACACCACAAGTCCCAGTTCATCTCGCGAGGCGTCGGTTGGGTCGGCAACAGCGGACGCGGACGCGGTCCGGGGAAGTTCGGGCATTTCACAGTCAGCACCTTGCCGATCGCTCCGTTTTGGATTAAATCGCTCCCGAAGTTGTTGATGGCGACCGATCGCTGCTGCGTTCCCACCTGGAAAACCGTTCGGAAGTTCTGCTCCGCGCGGACAAGATGCCGCCCTTCCTCGATCGTCAGCGTAAGCGGCTTCTCCGCGTAAACGTCGAGCCCGGCCTGCATGGCATGGATACAGGCGAGAACCCGGGCATGGGTTGTGGTGGCCACGAAGACGCCGTCGAGTTTCTCCTTGGACAGCATCTGCCGGTAGTCTTGATACTGCGAACACTTCTCGGTGACGATCGACCCCTCGACCTGCCGAAATCCTGCCAAATAGCCGGCGATCACCCGCAGATCGCAGTCCGCCACGGCCACGAGCTTCAGGTCCGCGGGGCTCTCTTTGGTCAGATCCAGGGAGCGGTAGCCGGCACCAATCAGGCCGATGCAAATCCGATCGTTGGCTCCGGGCCTGCCCGGCGCCCCCAGCACCGTAGCCG
>JABMRP010000016.1 GCA_013202535.1 Planctomycetota bacterium | reverse complement strand
GCCCACGTCCGCGAGCATGGTGATCCGGCGGTCGAGTTCGTCCTGTCTTTGGCGGAATAGATGCGCCAGCGTGGGATCTTCGATCCGCTCGATGGGGATGGTGTGCAAGCGGCGCTTCAACAGTTCCGGCTCGACGGCCAGCGGCCGGTAGTAGAAAGTGGGCGCCTTCTCGAAGCCCGCTCGTTTGAACTGCCTCCATGCCGACTCCGTGTTGATCGGCGTGCATTGGAGCAGGAAGTCGAACGAATCGCTGACGTCGGCCATCCGCCGGTCCACCTCCCAAACCGCCTTGACCATGGCGCGTCGCCCCAAGGCATAGTAGTGTTGAGGCCGGATATTCGTATGCACCCGCGAGAACGTAAAAAACGCCTGCTTCAGCGCGCGACTGAGACCCCGTCGCAAAGTTCGTAGCGTGGGGGGGAGCAATTCGCCGGTTTCGGGGTCTCGATAGATCGCGCGGACTTCCAACCCGATGACGCGACAGCCGATGCGTTTGGAATCGGCCGGCGCGATCAGCAATGCCATCCCAGCCGGCCGGCTGGCACGCCGCGTGTCGACCTCGACTGCGGCCCGTTGCCTGCGAATCGTAATCCGCCGCAACGCTTTCTCCAACGCGTCGACCGTGTGCCGTGGGACGTTGGCTGTCCGCGCGCTGATTTGAAAACCGGGCATCAGGCGGGCCGATTCGGCTTCATCAAGGTCGGTCGAAGTCGGCGACTTTCCGGCAGGTTCCGACCAAACCTCCAGCACCAAGAACGCCCCGAAATACTCCGCAAGCGTCTCTGCGATGCGGGTAACGAGCCGGGACAGATCCTTGCGAAACGGAATACCGGCCGGCGCGATCAAGAACGAAGCCTCGCCGCTGACCAACTGCCTGGTCCCCGTATCGGGGCGATCGGCCGGCTGGCGGTAGATGCACAAGAAGGGAAGCCTTCGGTCGATGTGCAGGCGGCCCCCCTCGGGCAACTTCCGTCTCACCCGCTGGTTCTCCGCCAACCGAGCGCAGACATTGGCAATAAACCGCTCGGAAATCACCCGACGTCCTGAAACAGGCTTGCTCACGGTCGTGCCAACTCCTTGAGGATGCCATCGGCGGCCGCTTGCAATGCTCCGCCGATCGCGCTGAGCTGAACCGGGTCCGGCTCGCCAGACCATTCGTCCATAAAGAACTTCTTCCATTCGATCGCCAGTACACACGCGCGCCCGGGAAACGTGCGATGAATCCATCGAGGAAAGTGCCCGCCGGTGAATTTCACATTCAGGCGGACATCCAAGCGGCGCCCCAGAAAATCAGCCCCCCGCAACTCTTCAACAAAACGGTCCACAATCGCCGCCCATTGCCGCGGATCCATGTTGCTGGTCCCCAGGATTACCTCCGGGTTTTCGCGCGGATCGGCAGGCGGTGCGTTTGGACCGAGACGCCGGTGATTGTAGCTGTGCAAGTCGAGAACCACGACGCGCCCGAAACGGCCGATCAACTCCTCCAACCCGTGGCCGATTGCTTCGTAAAACGCATCGTATTCGGCCAGGGATCGCGACAGCAACTCCGCGTCCGGCGGCTGCTTCCAGACGTCCAGTCCCCAGGCCTCGACCGCCGTCAAATACACGGCCCTGTCGCGAGATCGATTCAGGTCGACCTCGAAACGCGAACGATTTGCCACAATCCGTGTCGAGGCGATCGACGTCCATTGGCCGGTAAAGGGGTCTTCCTCTCGCAGCCGGGTCGGCTCGTCCAGGGCAAGCCATTCGTCCAATTCAGGCCGTATCTCGTGCCCATGATGGATTGCCGCCGCAACCAGCGGGCTATCCCCCCACCGGACGGCGAACGACGGATTCGGATCGCGCGGAGACACGAATTGTTTTCTCGGAAACTTGCGGAGCGGTCGGGAAAACGCCCAACGGCCAACGTTTGGCGTCATTGTGGCGGATTGCCTTACTGGCGGCAAGGCTCGGCGAGCTACCTGTCAAAATGGCAGGCACGCGGGTGGATTGGCCGAGGGAATGACCTGCTTTGGCGGACGAGGAAATCGCGTGCGGCGGACGCACTCTTCGTAACTCGTTGGCAGTCATGGGGATTGTGCATTCCGTCGCGGATTGGCGCACCAGTTGCTTAACAGTAGTCAAGAGCGCCGCTTGTGCGCAGAAATGGCAGCCAAACTGCCCGGCAGCCCCTCCGGTAGGTGGGGCGTTGATCGATCATCCGACGAGTCAAGCGATCCGCGACACTTCACACGAATCCGGACTAGCTCGGAGATCGGTGAATCGAAACAAAGATCCCGACGAGTCACAAACCGCAGAGGTGAATTGGACATGGCGAAGAAGAAAAAAGCGAAGAAGAAATCCGCGCCCGCGGGGATGCAGATCCAACCGTTGGGCGAGCGCGTGGTGATCGAGCGAGAGGAATCGGAAACGACCACGAGCGGGGGAATCGTGCTGCCCGACAGCGCCCAGAAGAAGCCCGCCCGGGGTACCATTGTCAGCGTCGGCGACGGCAAACTGCTCGACGACGGCACACGCAGCCCGTTGCAGGTCACCAAGGGTGATCGCGTTCTGTTCAGCTCCTACGCGGGCGACGAGTTCAAGATCGGTGATCGGGAACTGATCCTGCTTCGCGAGGAAGACATTCTCGCCGTCATCGTGTAATCGGAATTCACTCATTGGCCGTGCCAAACGCACCGGCATTAGTTTTGAACCAACCCTCGGGGCGACCCAATCCGCCCCCAGTCACTGAAGGAGAATACTTTTCATGGCCAAGATGATTGCTTTCGATCAGGAAGCCCGCGACGCCATTCGCCGCGGCGTTGGCAAACTGGCCCAGGCCGTCAAGGTAACGCTCGGTCCTCGCGGCCGCAACGTGATC
>JABMRP010000917.1 GCA_013202535.1 Planctomycetota bacterium | reverse complement strand
GGGTGCTTCGCACAAAAGGGTCCTGACCCCTTTTTCCCGGTCGCTCATCGCGCGTGGGGGCAATTTGGACCAAATACTCGGTCAGCAGATCGGCTTCCTCGGCGGTTCCCGCCCAAGGGGGCATGAAGAGGACGTCATCCAGGTGTTCGATTCGCTCGCGGATGGCCGACGGCGAACGTCCTCGTAGCAGCGGGCCCACGGCTGAATGCCCCCGCTGGCCGGCATGGCATTGGTTGCAATGGTATTGGAACAACACGTGGCCCACCTCGATCCGGTCCGGTTCGGGAAGCTCCAACAGTCGCGCCCCGACAATATGTCCGTTTTCGACGACCTGCGGGTAACGGTCTTGCACCAGCGCCCGGGTCCAGGTTCCGCCGTCAAGGTATCCGCCCTGTTGCAGCCGCGGCACTTCTTGCCGAAGAATCTGGTTGCTGTAGGAGACGTCGTAAATAACATACGGCTTGCGGACCGCCTCGCGGACGAATTCGCCCGTGGCCATGGCCGCCAGCCCGAAGATGAGCATCATCCCGGCGAATCCCGGCGTGAGCCATCCCGGGTTGCGATAGGGACCCATGTAGAGCGCCGCGAAGACGACCCCCGTGATGGCGAAGAGCAGCGCCACGAGGACATTCAGTACGGCGGCGCTTTCGAGGATTGCCCTGGCCGAGGGGGGAAGGAAAACGAACCATCCCAGGCCGCCGGCCGCGATGAGCAGGGCGCCTAGCATGGCGGGCCGGGTGGAGCGGAACTGAATGCGATCGCGCAAGCCGGCATCCTGGATGGACAACGAGGCGTGCAGGTAAACGTACATCGAACCCAACAGCAGCGCCCCGCCGGTCCGCGCGACGACCTGCGGAAGAAACTGCGGGTTGAAGAAGGCGACCCAGAATCCGCCTTTCTCGGGCCAATCTCCCGGGTTGAGCATGAAGGCCGTGATGCCGGTGATCAACACCAGGCTAATCCATGCCGAGGCGCCGTAGATCCACCCGATTGTCGTATGGGTTTTCTCGGGTAGGCGGTCCCAATAATAGTAAAAGAAGAAAATGGATACGACTTCAACGAGGAAGAAGACCCATTCGATCGCCCAGCCGAAGACAAACGTGCGGATGAGCATTTCCGTGGCCAGGGGCGACGCCAGGCCAATCGTAAACCAGATACCCACGCCGGTGACGGCGCCGAAGACGACGGTGAGCAAGAGGAAGAATCGGGCGTGCCGCTTCAAATAGGCCAGATATTCACGATTGGCCGTCCGATAGGCATGCCCCACCTCGACGGCCAAAAACAGCCCGCCGCCGACGGCGTAATGGGAAACCAACACGTGAATCACGGCGACGACCGCGATCAGCATGGGCGCGGGCAGATGGGGGACAAACCACTCGGGATAATGCATGGCGATCTACTCCTCAGGCCATGCTAAAGTTTTCGCGTCGTCGCGGCAATCACCCCCCAGCAGATTTTCCCGCCGCCGACACCGCCACGCACGGGCGGAGCCCCAGCCGACCGAGGATCCAGACCATGGGGCACCAGTTGGTCAATCCCGACTGAAGCAGGTTCACTCCGGCAAACGCCGTGAGGAGAAGCCAGTATTGGCTGTGAAACACGCCCAGGAGAAGACTGGTCAATACGACCAGGCCGGCGATCAGTCGTAATCCACGTTCGATTGACATCGTCGCTATTCCTTTCCAAGCTCTTAATCACGAGGTTTCGTCTCCGCCAACGGCACGCGGCGTCGGTTTGGGCGTACCGTCGTCGGTCGTGAACGGGTCGGACGAGTCTGACGGCATGGGGGCCGATAGGAATTCGTCCACCGGTTGTTCCGGTTCGGTCGGGCGCGGATCCACCGCGCAGCTATTGCTCATTCACGTCGACACGCCGCACTTGGGCAGCACCCATCGGTTCAGCACGAACCACGCGACCAAAATGGCCGCGAAAAAGCCGATTTCCTTGAGACTCATCGTGATACCTCTTTTCTGTTCAATGGTCAGTCGACGGGGGAGCCTTCTTCCAGCGGCCGCGCAGGGTGTCGCGAAGCCGCTGCTGACACGCGACGGGCATCTCGATCGGCTCTCCGGCGTTGAAAAGCTGGATCGTTTGGCGGATGTTGTCCACCACGATCTGGCACGGATTGCAGTCCTTCATGTGCTCATCGAAGAACTCGCAGATCGAAGGGTCCAGTTCGCCGTCCACGTACTCGTTGAGTACCGCCAGCATCTCTTCGCATTTCATGGTCGGTTCCCTCGCACGGTTGGTTGCTATCCGTACCGATGCGCCGGGGGAAGATTGGTTACAGGCCCAGCGAGCATGACGCACGTTCCAGGCGTCGGAACGAGGAAATCGAAGGGATACCGCACGGCATTCCCCCCGAAGGGAGGAGTTAAGAAACGGCCGTGCTTCGAGACGCCGGGCACGAGTGCCCGAGCTCAACGTCAGATGTCGCCCCCACGTCCTTCAAATCGGCAAGTTTCAATCGGCCGACGCGCCGACCAAAGTGCCGGCGAACGCGCTGTCGCCCGATTCAAACGGCTCGGGAACGAAAGCCGCCGGGGCGACAAGTTCCGGGTCGGTCAATTCCAAGTCGATCCCTTCCCGGGAACTGAAGTCGGGAGTCGAATCCCGCAGCCGTCGGGCGACCGCATTGAACTCGGGAACCAGCTCCTGCAGAAAGTCGCTATCGCGAAACAACAGGGGGTCCACGTCGTCGCCCTCGGCCAACTGGCGCAACGCCTGCCGCAGACGTATCAGCGGGCCGCTGAATCGATGACTCAGGCGGACGATGTCGATCAGTACCACGGGAATGACCAGGAAAGAGGCGACAAACGCCGGCCCGTAGAAGAACCACATCTGGTCAAGGTGGAACGCCAACGGTCTCCCCGGTTTGACATAAATGTGCCAACACAATAAGAGCGCCGCGATGGTCAACAGGCAGAAGACCCAATACAGGGCGACACGCCGGACCAAGGCGCCTTGAATTCTCGGCTCAACGAACAACTGGCGTCGCAAATCGTTTTCCACTCGCATGTCTGCTAGCCTCCCCAATTTCCGCGAGAGATCCTCTTCCACCGTCTGCTGCAAGGATAGCTTGCGGGAAGGCCGGAGGTGCCGATTGCGATCCTTGCCGACGCCGGTCGGATTACGCCGGCTGTGCCGATGGGGGGGATAGTCTCGGCCACGGCGAGATGGAGACGGTCTACTTCAGCGAGATCGTCCGGGCCAATGGCTCAAGGACGTTTTCGATGACCATGTTATCGACCAAATCAAAGCAGATTCCCAACAACCGATCGAGCGTCTCAAGGTAGGTCGTGTCTGGGGGGAGGCTGCCGTACTGGCGGGCCGTGACGTAGACGCTCAGCGGGTCCTCGGGATACTCACCCGTGCGTACCTGATAGGCGTTGGTCCGCGTTTCGACACTCACGCGGCACTGGGTGCGGCAGTCCTCGTCCAACGCCAAGGTCAGCGAGGGCTCGTGATTGATCACCGTGGCTCCCGGCATTTCGGTGAAGCGTTCCAGGGCCGGGCCGACTCCCAAGGCTTCGGATACCAACTGGTTGTGGTTGCCGCGGTAGGCAAAATCAAACCCGAACAGCAAATCCAGGGCCTCGCAATCCAACGGGCTGACCGAGAGCAAGTAAGGGGCCAACTCCAACACCAGGCGGTGTTGGCCCATGGCGTCCTCGACCTCGTCGGGATTGACTTGCCAAGAACAAATCCGATGGTTTTCCACCGTACACCAGCGGTAGTTTCCTCCGTCTTTGTCTTCCTCCAGCACAAAGTCGCCCTTGTCGCGGCAATAGAAATTGCGCATCGTGGGATACGTCTTCTGTACCCGCTCGAAAAAGTGCAGGATGGTCTCGCGGTTGGTCGGGAGTTCCATCTCCGTGCTCAGATTCATGTTGACGAAGAAATCGTCACACAATGAGTTGTACCGATGCATCTAACGATGTTCCTTCCGGATTGAACGAGGCCAGGTACCCCCCCTCCGGATGATGGGGGTGTGTCCGCAAAAACGTGCCTGTAGTATACGATCTTGATGCGACTACTGTCAAAGGTGCCGCGCGCAACCCGCCGGAGTACGTCGCACCCCCCCAGAAATTGCGGTGACTTGCTATGTCTGACCACCGAACCCAGGACCATCTCTTCGTTTTTCCGACCGAATTGGGCTGGATGGCCATGCTCCACGCCGACGGCTTGTTGGGGCGGTTGAGCATCGGCCACGCATCGCGCCGGGCCGCCGCCCGGGCGATCGGACGGCCTCCTCATGCTCAGTCCGCCGCGGATCCTCTCGTCGGGCCATTGATCGAGCGGCTCCAAGCGTATGCGGCGGGAGATGGCGAGGATTTCGCCGACGTTCGTATCGACACGACGCCGATGACCGCCTTCGGTCGCCGGGTGATCGTCGCCTGTCGGCGGATCTCCTACGGTCAGACCCGGTCCTATGGACAACTCGCCGCGACGATAGGTTCTCCCCGGGCCGCTCGGGCGGTGGGAAACTGCATGGCCGGCAATCGCGTGCCCATCGTCGTGCCCTGCCACCGCGTCGTGGCCGCCGGCGGCCAGCTAGGCGGATTCTCGGCGCCCGGTGGACTCCGCTTGAAACGACGCCTCCTGGCACTCGAAGCCGCCGACGGCTTCGCGATCGGCCCGTCGCGGTGACCGGCGAAAAACTTGGATCTTCCCGTGTCCAGGTTGTGCGACTCCGCCTCACCGCGTCCAAACGTCATGCCCGAAACTCGGTCAATCGACGGCCGGATTGCGAATCCACCTCGTGGATTGACATCTTGCGCAAGGAAACGCCACAATAGCATCTCTCGACGCAGTGCCATCGCCGCCGTGCCGTGCAAGCTAACCTCTGCCTTATCGACGATTCGGAGCGAACGCTGTTATGCAGTGGATTGACATCGCGATTTTCGTGGCGTTTTTTGCCTTCGTTGTACTTTTCAGCATGTACAAGAGCCGCAAGGAGGCCGATAGCGAAGGCTATTTTCTCGCCGGGCGGAGCTTGAAGTGGTGGCTCATCGGCTTCTCGATCGTGGCCGCCAACTTGTCGACCGAGCAGTTCGTGGGCATGGCCGGGCAAGGGGCCGGCGACGTCGGGCTGGCCGTTGCCGCGTGGCAGCTTACCGGCGCGGTGGGTATCGTGATCATCGCCTTTACCTTGCTGCCGCGATTCCTGAAGTCGGGCATTTACACGATGCCCGAGTATCTCGAATACCGCTACAATCCGGCCGCCCGAGCGGTGATGGCCGTCTACATGATGGTCATCTACGTGGCCGTAACGATTACCGCCGTGCTCTACTCCGGCGGCTTGACGCTGTCGACTATCTTCGACATGGATCTGAGACTGGCCGTCTGGATTATCGGGGCCATCGCGGCTCTTTACACGACCTGGGGGGGATTGAAGGCCGTGGCCTGGGCCGATCTGTTTCTCGGCGCCGGGTTGATGATCGGCGGCGTGGCGACGATGTTTCTCGTCTTCAACGAATGCGGCGGCGCCGGGACGTTCTTCGAGACCCACGCCGACCAGTTGCACGTCTTCCATCCCCACGATCACCCGACGTTGCCCTGGACGGGGATCGTGCTGGGGATGTGGATTCCGATCGTCTACTATTGCGGGCTGAACCAGTACATCGTGCAACGCACCCTGGCCGCCGATAGTTTGAAGCAGGGCCAATTGGGGATCGTTCTTGCGGCGAGCTTGTGGCTGCTGGTGCCCTTTGCCATCGTCATTCCCGGCATTGCCGCCCGAACGCTCTACACGGCCGATCTGGCCGCCGAAGCCGACAAGGACAACAAGGACGTGCTGGCCGAGTTTGAACAACTCAAGACATCGGCGGCCGAAGAGGCGGTCGTTTTCAAGATGGACGACGACTGGAAGGCGCGGACTTCGCCGGAGATGGTCGACCAATTGACCCAGCACAACCAGCAGGCTCAAGCCGCCGCGGAAGAGGCGGAGACGCCGGTGGCCGAAAAGAATCTGGTCGGCTACAAGTACGACGCCGCCTATCCGATCTTGATCGGCAAACTAATGACGCCCGGCATCCGCGGGCTGATGTTCGCGGCCATCGCCGGCGCGGTGATCAGCTCGCTGGCCTCAATGCTCAACTCGGCCTCGACGGTCTTCACCATGGACCTCTACCGCCGCCACCTTCGTCCCGAAGCGTCGCAGAAAAGCCTGGTGACCATCGGCCGGGTGATGACCCTGGTGTTCGTGGTCGCCGGCTGCGCGCTGGCTCCGCAGTTGGAACATCCCCGATTCAAGGGCGTATTCAATTTCATCCAGGAATTCCAAGGCTATATTTCCCCCGGCATCGTCGCCGCGTTCTTGGTCGGTTTTGTCGTCCGGCGGGCGCCCGCCTCGGCCGGCGTGGTGGCCCTGCTGCTCAGTGCGCCGATCTACGGATTGCTGCACTGGCAGTGTGGCGACGACATCCACTACCTCATCCGGATGATGATCACCTTCGTCGTCGTGACGGTGGTCATGTTGATTCAGACGTGGCTTGCCCCGCTGGCCGAACCCAAGGAAATGCCCGCAAAGAAGGACTTCGACACGACCAACTCACCCCTGGCGATGGTGCTGGGGATGGCCGTGATCGTGGCCGTGGCGGTTTTCTTTATCGTGTTTCGATAGGGTTAGCGCCCGTCGAAGAAGTCGTGTGCCACTGCATTCTTGCAAGCCGTGCCGAATAGCTGAGCCCAACCCCCCACAAACACGCACAGCTTG
>JABMRP010000916.1 GCA_013202535.1 Planctomycetota bacterium | reverse complement strand
GCATAAGCTCTCCACAGCCGGCGGCGCGGTGAGGGATCTCGGTCGTCGTCCGATTCGCCGCGCCTGATCCGCATGGGGTTTGCTCCAGCGACCGAGTTGTCACGCGGACCGATCGGAATTCAACAGCCGAAACGACCAAAGGGTCAGGCCGAAGGCCAAAACGAGGTTCAACGACCCCAAGGCCACGTGAGCCGTGGTGCAAAGGGCCTGCAAACGCCCCTGGGCCACGACCGTGTACTCGATCTCCCAGACCGAGTCGGTGAACCAAGCGGGCCAACCGTAGTTGGTCACCCAGGTCGCAGCCCCGAGAACCGCCTGCAGAAAGAACAGCCCGCAGAGCCATCGCGCCCGGGCGAGGATCCGTGGGCGGTCTCGCAACCGCCGCGTGGCCCAAATCAGCAGAACGATGACAACGACGGCGACGACGGCGGCCCAGATCAGATGGAGCCATACCCACAGGACGGGCCAGCCGATGCCCGTCCGACCGTCGGTCGGCAGATGGCGCAGTTGGGCGCCCAGGACGATCTGGATGTGAACTCCCACCGTGGTGGCCAGCACGAGGGCTCGCCACGGCCGCGTCGCTCCGTAGCTCTTGGCGGCCGGCTTGTCTGTCCATGCCCGCGAGGTAAGCGTGACCATTGCCGCGCACAGGGCGAAGAAGAGCGGCGCCGTACAACCGTGGACATTGGCCAACAGCCGCTTGTCGCCGATCACCCGCAAACCGCCCAACAGCCCCTGGAGCGACACGGCCGCGACGGCGGCCACGCCCAACCATCGCATCAGGGGCCGCGGATCGCGTCGCCAGAGCACCGTGGCCAGGGCGATCGTAATCAACCCGGCCGACGCCCCGAGGATCCGGTGCGTGTGTTCCATGAACACGTCGTCCCACCACGCCAAGCCGGCTTCCATCGGGTAGATGAGCCAGTGGCCGAAGGTGCTGGGCCAGTCGGGGACGGCCATGCCTGCGTCGTAGGTGGTGACCAGTCCGCCCATCCAAACCAGCGGAAAAACGACGCAGACCAACGCCCAGGCCAGGCGATGCGACCAGCGGTTGTAGGCGGAGGTGCGAGTCATGCGGTGTTGAATTAGGGTAGTTGGTGACACCCCAGCCGGTTGGGGCAACATGCTCTTCGCCACCGTCGGGCTTGTCCCGGCGGTGGCGCGAAGTCGCGAACTTCATGCGGCAAAAGTGTTACGGAAGTTGTTTCTCTACGAACTCTTCACTTATCGGAAAGCGAGCGAATAAAGTACACCAAGTCCCAGATATCCTCGGGAGAAACGTCGCCGGAGGGTTCCAGGGCGGGCATCGGCGTGCCTTTGATGCCCGCGCGAATCCGCCAGTACAGGTCGTTGTCGCCGCTACCGCCGCGGAAGATCCCTTCTTGCAGGTCGCGCGGGCGAATCTGTTGTATCGGCAGGGTAAACCAGGCCGCCTTGCGGGCCGTCTCGTCTTCGTTGACGCCCTTTTTCCGCTTGTTCCAGTCGTCGTACAATTCGGTCTCCGTGCCGTCGCCCCGTCCCTCGGGACCGTGGCATTTCGCACACCGGGCCTCCTCGTCGAGGATGCTCTGCTGGGAATCGGGCGCGTAAAGCTCGGCGCCGCGGGCAAGCGAGGCGGCACGTTGCTCGGGCGTATCCAACGGCGGTTTCAGAGGGGGCACGATGACCGCGTTCTCGGCGGCGGCCCATTGATCGACCGTCCCTTCGATCCAGTCGGCCACGTCGAGCATGTCGGCCCGTCGATGGCCTCCCTCGATGATCTCCTGGAAGAGAAACAGCTCGGTGTCGCCGCGGATACTCAAATACTTGACGTACTCGACCAGTGCGTCGATTTCACTCTGCCGCAACATGGCAAAGGAGGGCATGGCGGTGCCCGACACGCCGCGCAAGAGGGTCCTCTGGAGATCGGCCCGGACCGGTTTGTGCCCGTCGGCGGTCGAGGTGTACTTGAAGATGCCGTTGCGAAAATCGCGGGGCGAGGGGTTCAAAAGCGCCGCCGCCGGACCCAGACCATCGCCGGAGATGCCGTGACACTGGACGCAATGCTGGCGAAACAGCCCGCGCGATACACCCTCGGCATCGCGTCCCATGGGGCCGGCCGCCAGGCGAAGCTTTTCCGGATCCAGCCCGGTCTCTCCCACGCAAGGTTCGTCGGGCGTGCCGAAGAGTTGTTCGAGCGTCTGGCGGATCGTCTCGGCCTGGACGGTACTGACGGTGTCCGGGT
>JABMRP010000915.1 GCA_013202535.1 Planctomycetota bacterium | reverse complement strand
GTGCCACTGCTTGCTTGCAAGCAGTGCCGTGGATTCAAGCACGAAACCTGGCAAAAAGGCACTGCTTGCAAGCAAGCAGTGGCACACATCCCGGCAAAGTCTCCTTCTTCAACGGGCTGCTAGGCCACGTATGGCGGCCCGGTGCTTGCGTCGCGGTGGCCGGCGGCTATAATTCGCCATGGTGGGGGTTCGTGGACATGATATCCCCGCCACGACAATTTGACGTTTGGCGGGCATCCGTAGCGGCACTGTCCCCCCAGAAAACGTGTACTCCGGCGTGGGTCAACCTTCCGAAATACCGGATCGGCCCCGCTCGGGGTCTTTTTTATTGGTTCCGATCCAGGAGAAACCGCCCATGGGCGTCCCCGATCTCACTCCCCGCTCTGTTGCCCCGGTCCACACGAAGTATCGCCGCATCGCCACGTCGATCCCGGTGCCCGAGTCGATTCCCATCCTGGAAAAGCTCGCCCGGCTGGAGCCCCGATTCATGCTCGGGCAACCGCCGATTGTCTGGGATCGGGCCGAGGGTATTTCGGTATTCGACCGCTGGGGGAACCAGTGGATCGACTGGACCAGCGGCGTGTTGGTCGCCAACGCCGGCCACGCCCATCCACACATCCGCCAGGCCGTGGCTCGGCAGGTCGAGCATCCGCTGATGCACAATTTCATGTTTCCCACGGAAATCCGCGCCCAAGCGGCCGAAGCGCTGCTCGGCGTGGCTCCGGAGCCGCTGGAGAAGGTCTACCTGCTGACCACCGGTTCGGAAGCCGTGGAATGTGCGGTCAAATTGACCCGAAACCACGGCCGGGCCATCGGCGGCGACCGCAAGATCGGCATCGTTACCTTCCAAAACGCCTTCCACGGCCGCACACTGGGCTCGCTACAGGCCGGCGGAACTCCCGGGCTGAAGGAGTGGATCGTCAACCTCGACAAGGACTTCGTCCAGGTGCCGTTTCCCGACGGCTTTCGCGGCGGGCCCGATATGAGTTTCGATGGCTTTCTTCGGGCGCTGGACGAACTGGGCATGACGCCCGACCGGGTGGCCGGCGTGATGAGCGAAACCTATCAGGGCGGCAATTCGAGCTTCATGCCCCCGGAGTACGCCCAAAGGCTTCGCCGCTGGTGCGACCAGCACGAGGCCCTGTTGATCTTCGACGAAGTGCAGGCCGGCTTCGGCCGCACGGGCCGGTTCTGGGCATTCGAGCATTACGGGGTCGTGCCCGATCTGGTGACCTGCGGCAAGGGGATCTCCAGCGGGCTGCCCGCCTCGGCGGTGATCGGCCGCTTTGACGTGATGGATCGGCTTCCGCCCGGCTCGATGACCGTCACCCACTCGGGCAATCCGCTCTCGATGGCTGCCGTGGTGGCCAATCTGGAAGTTATCCGGGACGAAAACCTCGTCGACAACGCCCGGCGAATGGGCGAGATTTTGCAGCCGGAAGTGCGGCGTCTGCAAAAACGATTTCCAAAGCACGTCGGTTGTGTGCATGGGGAAGGTCTCGTCGCGTCGCTGCATATCGTTCATCCGGGCGGCACGGAGGCGAACGCCGATCTGGCCGACGACATCATCATGCGTTGCGTGGGCAAGGGGCTGATGCTCTTCGCTGCGGTCGGTTACGGCGGCGCCTCGGTCAAGGTCTGCCCGCCGCTGGTCATCAATGAAGAAGCCCTGCGCGAAGGCATTTCCGTATTGGAAGAATCGCTTCAGGAGGCCTGTGATGAGTAACACCATCGGCTCGAGTCTGGACGTCGTGGTCGTGGGCGGGGGGATGATTACCCACGATCAAATCCTGCCGTCGCTGTATCAAATGCAGCGATCCGGTCAGGTGGGCGCGATTAAGATCTGCGCCCTGAACTCCGCGCCGCTACGGGAACTGGCCCAGTCGCCCCGGTTGACCGAGGCGTTTCCCGACTGCGCGTTCGAGCCCTTTCCGTCATTGGACGAGCCGCCGGAGAAGATCCATCCGGGCCTTTTTCAAGACGTGATCGGTTCGCTGGCGCCGCGTAATTTGGTGGTGGTGGCCGTGCCGGATCATGTTCACGACGCAGTCATCCGCACGGCGTTGGAACACGACCAGCATGTGCTGGCCGTCAAGCCGCTGGTGCCCACGTACGCCGAAGCCGCGCGGATCGAGACGCTCGCCCGACAGCGTGGGTTGATGGTGGGTGTGGAATATCACAAACGGTTCGACCGCCGCGCGCTCGACGCCCGGGGGCTTTATCGCGCCGGGCGTTTCGGCCGGTTCCAGTTGGGCGAAGCGCGAATGATCGAGCCGTATTACTACCGCCATTCGAATTTCCAGAACTGGTTTACCAAGGAGAACAGCGACCCGTTTACGTACGTCGGCTGTCATTACGTCGATCTGGTCTATTTCATCACCGGCTTGCGACCGGTCGAAGTTTCGGTCCGCGGCGTCGAAGGGACCTTTCCCAACGGCAACTTGGGCTATCTCTGGTCGACCGGCCAGGTGGTCTGGGAGAACGGAGCCGTGCTGAGTGTACTCAACGGCCTGGGCTACCCGGACCGGGGAGCCGGCATGAACGATCAGGGCCTGACCATGTACTGCGAAGGCACCGACTGCGGCGCGATCCTGCAGCACAACGACCAGTTCCGCGGCGTCAGCCACGGCTACGTCGACGACGGCCCCGAGGCCGTCTTCCGCTATGTCAGCCCCGACTACTTGCGTCTGGTCTCCTGGGAAGGCGCCGGCCAAAAACCGATCGGCTACGGTTACGATTCGATCGAAGCCATCGCCACCGCCGCGATGCGCGTCAACCGCTCCGGCGACGGCTTACCCGATGAAGAAGCCCTCGCCGCGAGACAGCGGACCCTACGGGAAATCGACACCCAGGGTCTTCTAGCCACGCCCGCCAACAGTTCGATCAACGAACTGGTGACCGAAGCCGCCCGCCTCTCGATCGCCGCGGAAGGCCAATATGCGCGGATCGAGTACGGCGAGGAGCCGAGCGTTGGGTTACGGTAGTAGCAAGTTACTGCCCGGTGGCTTTGTCCTGCACAAACGCCAACTGTTTAGCCAGTAGATCAGACAGCAATTCTTCCATGACCGATACATCCAGCTTGCCCGCCATCCACGCCGCATCAGCGGCATCCAAGGCTTTGTAGTACGGTTGCCGATTAGCAACGATTTGCTCCGGAATGGCTAGCGTGCCCGGCAGACGATACCCGAGGTTGGCGCACAAGACGAGATAAGAGACGGCGCGTGAAGTTCGCCCGTTGCCGCCGGCGAAAGGATGGATCCAGTTAATTCGCCACATGGCGTATGCAGCCAAGTGGACAGGTGTCTTGTGCTCGGCATCGTTAATGTAATCACACAATTCCTCGACCAACTCGGAAATCTTGCCCGGAGGTGGCGGCCGGTGAGTTGTGTTGCCGATAATGACCGGCTTAATCCTATAATTGCCGGCGCAGGTGTAGATGTCTTGGATCGCAATCCGCTGGAAACGCTGGACCGCGGAGGGGCGAAGAGAAAATGTACCACAGGCAATTGCTTTGTCAACGCACCGCAAGACTTCGTCGAATTGTAGCAGACCGTTGCGTGCTTCCAGACGCGCCTTCTCTGCTTTGTCCGCAAACAATTCGTGTGATGCTGGCTTGCTATCCCGTTGAACGTCAGTCCGTCGCTTCTCGCTCATCCGGTTGATCCCTTAGGCTGGCAGCCTCTTTGGTCACCATTTCCTTGGTGATGCGATCATTCTCGAAATGGGTATTTCCGTAAGCGAAGCTGATCCTCTGTTCTTCCTGTTGCTGTTCTGTCATCGACAGCGAGCGAGACTGCTCCAGTAATCGGTCCAATTCTGCCGGTGTCATCACGCACCTCATGAGGTTGTTAGGCCACGGCCCCGCAAGAGGGACCTACGTTATCATACCGTATGTTGGCCGACAAGGCCAGCACCGAAATGGGGTTGATCGCGCCCAACCCTATGTGACGCAACGGATTGCATGCATGGGGGGATATAAGGTGGGGGATGTTAGGGCAGGCACTATTGAGGCCTTCCCCAAGAGGGGCACGACGGAGCTTTCCATCCATGTCCGATTATGCCGTCCTTTTCGCTTGCCCGGATCGAGTATGGCGATGAACCGAGCGTTGGGTTACGGTAGGGTGTGTCTGGACCACCGACCGCCCAGACACGCTACCACCGCCAAGAAATACCGAGACCCAACGCGATTCGCGGTGCGTCCAGACCTTGAATTTACGCACGGATTCTTGCGTACTTTACGGGCAATGGAAACGATCCGTACTCGCATGCATCCTCGATAGCGGTACCACCAAAGCGTTCAAACACCTCAAGGGCGCTGAGCACTTGAGAGGATTCAGGAGTGTTGGTCGGTACGCAATGCACTAGAAAGCCATCCTTAATGAAAAACATTAGACTGCACTCTTTCAAACACTCCCTGCACAACCCGTCCGGCAACTCGGCATCAAGAATCGCTCGATCCTGCGTGTCCACGAGCTTGCCAAAATCCTGAAACCATGCCAGGTATTCGTGCCATTCTGGTCTCTCCAAAACGGCCTGCAAAGCAGAAGGGTTACCGCGAAAGGCCGAAGTTAGCTGCCAGAACATCATGTTTCGAACGACCTCTTTCCAAAGGGGGACGTCAACCCAAGACGGTCACAGACCTCGACGGCGATGCGGAGCAGTGCGTCACCCTCCACGGGCCATCCTCCGGGCGACTTCGCGACCGATTGCTTCCTCCGTCCAGTCGGGATGTTCCGCCCGGAGAATTCGCGTCATCATGCGCACGGCGGACCGCCACATCCCCCAGCCGATCTGCAGCCGCTGGGCCTCGGTCTTCTCGGCTAAGATCCGGGCCATGTCGCGATCAACCAGTTCCATGGGAAGGCGTGTCTGCATGGCCGCTACTCTCTCGGTCGACGGATAGCCAGAACGCATTGTATCGCGTCCGAATTTGGGAACCTAGCCCGTCGAAAGGAAGCGAACCGAAGGAATCGACGGGGTGGGAAGCCCATCGTACGGGGCTTTCGATCACTTTCCTCGGTCGTCACCCCCTCTCCTGGCGGGCTTGCCGGCACGGGCTTTCGTCAGCTACACTTCTCCAGAGGTCGGTTCCGTCCACGCAGTCCGGAGTCATCAGCGGAGAGCCAAAATGAGCTACAGCGAAAACCCTTACGCCGCGCCGCGATATACGTTCGCCGCGCAGGCCGCGGTGAACGAGCGGGCCGATTTCATCGCCAAAACCTACGCCCATCTGGCCGGGGCCATTGGCGTGTTCGTCCTGCTGGAGACCATCCTGCTGAACATGGCGGGCGTGGGGGATCTCGTCGGGATGATGATGGTCGGGCAGTATAGTTGGCTGGTGGTGATCGGCCTGTTCATGGCCGTGAGTTGGATCGCCAACTCCTGGGCGCTGTCGGCCGTCTCGCCCGGCAAGCAGTACGCGGGGCTGGGGCTCTACGTCGTGGCCCAAGCGGTCATCTTCGTCCCGCTGCTGTATATTGCCCAGCAAATAGAGGCCGCCCGCGGCATGTCGATCGTCATGCCGGCCACCATTTGCACGGTGGGGTTGTTCACGATGTTGACCGTCATCGTCTTTGTTACCCGCAAGGACTTCTCCTTCCTGCGGTCGATCCTGATCTTCGGCGGATTTGCGGCGATGGGGCTGATCGTGGTGGCCATCATCGGCGGCTTCGCCCTGGGACCGATCTTCATCTACGCGATGATCGCGCTGTGCTGCGGCTATATCCTCTACGACACCTCGAACGTGCTGCACCACTACCGCATCGGGCAGCACGTGGCCGCCTCCCTGGCCCTGTTCGCCTCCGTGGCGCTCTTGTTCTGGTACCTCGTGCTGTTGTTCATGAACCGGGACTGAGCTCCCAACCCAGGGTGCGCTGCGCGACCCTGAACTGTGCTGTTGGCCCCCGTTGGGATCAACGTCATGGGCATCAGGGGCCCCTTTTTGGGGCCTCCATCATACCACCGACTTTGCTGGCGGTAACTCACTGCCCGGCAAGCATTTAGCCCCGGTACTTGCGTCATTCCGCGATTCGGCGCCCCTCTGATTCCTCTTGGTCGATCCCGGCGGAGATGGTAAAATCCCCGCCTCTTTCTCCGTGTTGTTCTCGTTTTACTGCTGAACAGGAAACGCTCATGTCGGCGGAAAGGATGCCGCAGACAGAATCGTCGGTCTTGGCCCGGCCGTTGGGCTGGATCACGAGGCTGGTGGTCCGCTTTCCCGTCCCCGTCTTGGCCGTGGCGGCGGCGCTGGTCGTGCTGTCGCTTGCGCTGACGGTCGATCGGCTCGGGTTTCGTACGAGCCGGTTGGATCTGTTGAACAAGAAGAGCGATTTCAACCGGCTGTGGATCGAGTACATCAACGAATTCGGCGACGCCGACGATACGGTGGTCGTCGTCGAAGGGACCGACCGCCAGCAGGTCGTGCCCGTGCTGGAAGAACTCTCGACTCTGCTGGCCCAGCAGAACGGCCGCTTCCACGCCGTGCTGCACGAGGTCGATCTGTCGAAGATCCGGTCCAAGGGGCTGCATTATCTGCCGCCGGAGGAACTGCAGGCGACCGAACGGTTTCTCGATCGGGTCGAGCCCATTATCCGCGGTCAGTGGGCCCGGCTCAGCCTCGGCCAGATGGTCGGCCGCTTGAACCACGACTTGACCGCTTCGGACGGTTTCACGGATCCAACGGTCCCTTCACCGGATCCGGCGATCCAGGCCGGCCGGATGGCCGAACTGGGCTACCTTTCCGACGGATTGCTGGCCGCGCTGACCCGTCCGGACGAATATCGGTCGCCCTGGCCCGAGATGCCCCAGTCGGTCGCCACGATCAGCGATCTGGGGTCCCAATATCTGTTGACCGACAACGGGCGATTGGGATTCGTCCTGCTGCGACTGGCCCCGGAGGAGAGCCAAGGTTTCGCCCGGGGAAACGACTCGATCGACGCCTTGCGACGGCTGATCGACCGGGTCAAGGCGGAGCATCCGGAGATCACCATCGGGCTGACCGGTCTGCCGGTGATGGAAAACGACGAGATGCGTTCCAGCCAGGTCTCGATGGCCCAGGCCAGCCTGCTGTCGTTGGTGGGCGTGGCCTGCCTGTTCATCGCCGGATTCGGCGGCATCCGCCATCCGGTACTCACGGTGATCGCCCTGCTGGTGGGGATCGCCTGGTCGCTGGGGTATCTGACCCTGGCCATCGGGCACCTGAACATCCTCAGCGTTTCCTTCGGCGTGATTCTGATCGGGCTGGGGATCGACTTCGGTGTTCACTACGCCGCCCGATACTTGCAACTGCGAGCAACGATCCCCAGCAGTGGCGTGGCGTTGGAACAAACGGCTCGCTGCGTCGGGCCGGGCATCGTTACCGGGGCGATCACCACGGCGATTGCGTTCTTCATGGCCGGGTTCACGGAATTCACCGGCGTGGCCGAACTGGGGCTGATCGCCGGCGGAGGCATCTTGCTCTGCTGCCTGGCCGCCGTGGTCGTGCTGCCCGCTCTGATTCATCTCTACGACTCGGCTCGCCCCGACTACTCACCCCCGGTCCCGTTGGACGTCGTCGGCTGCCTGGGGCCGCTGACGACTCGGCCACGGCTGGTCTTGGTCTTCACGCTGGCCGGTACGGCCGTGATGACGCTGGGAATCTTCGGTTTCGCCCCGCTGGGGATCCGCGGACTGACCTACGACCACAACTTGCTCAACCTGCAGCCGGTAGGCGTGGAAAGCGTCGCACTGGAACGAAAACTCCTGGCCGAGAGCGACCAGAGCATGTGGTTCGCCGTCTCGATGGTCGATACCCGCGAGGAACTCCTGCGTCGCAAGCAACAGTTCGAGCAATTGCCGTCGGTCGAACGGGTCGAGGACATTGCCTCGCGATTCCCCACCGGCAACCAGCCCCGCGCCGCAATCGTTCGTCGGGTCCACCGACGGCTGGCCGATCTGCCCGAGCGGCCGCCCCTGATCCCGTTGGATCGTCCCGAGGAGTTGGGCCGCGTGTTGGCGCAAGCTCAGACGCTGGCCGGACGCCGGAGCGGGGGGCTAAAAACCCAACGCCGGCTGGAATTGATCCGCGACGCGCTACGCCGCATGCCGCTGGCCTCGTGCTACCAACGGCTCTCCGACTACCAGCAGCAGATGGCCGGCGATCTGGTCAGCCGACTGCACCAGCTTCAGGCGATGTCCAACCCCGAACCACCCCAGTTGACGGATCTGCCCGAGGGTCTGGTGACCCGCTTCGTCGGCCAGCGAGGCCGGCATCTGCTGAAGATCTACAGCCGGGCCGACATCTGGGACATGGAGGCGATGAAGCAGTTTGTGGCCGAAGTACGCAGCGTCGACCCCCGCGCCACCGGCAATCCGCTGCAGACGTACGAAGCTTCGATCCAGATGAAGCAGAGTTACGAGCAGGCCGCCTGGTATGCACTGGCGGCGATCGTGGTCGTGCTGCTG
>JABMRP010000914.1 GCA_013202535.1 Planctomycetota bacterium | reverse complement strand
TTGGCTCGCCCTCGGATGGCACGTTCTCGGTTGGCACGATCTCGGTCGGCGCTGTTTCGGTTGGCGCAGTCTCGGTTGGCGCAGTCTCGGTTGGCGCAGTCTCGGTTGGCGCGGTATCGGTTGGCGCAACCGGGGCTTTCTCCGAGAGGGGAGGTTCGGCAGGAGCTTCCTTTTCTTCCCGCTTCGGGGATTCCGGGGGCACCGCCGGAATCCAGTCGCGCTGCCTCTTCGGGCGGGCAGCCACGTCGCGCTGCGATCCGATCAGAATCCGTGCCTTGGCCGCGGCGGATTCGTCGGCGCCCTCGTCGGGCTGGTCGGCAGACGGTTCGGTCGCCGGCGAATCGGGTGCGATGGCTTCGCGCGCCGGATCATCGGTCGGCGCGGAGGCATTGTGGGGCGGGTCTTGGTTCGGGTCGGCGTGATGGCTGGAGTCGGCACTCATGGATCGGATTTCCGCATACTATCAACAGGCAAACTATCAACAGGCAAACCGGCACTCGCAACAAACAGAACCGGCACGGGAGGAATCCCGAACCCCCTATTCTAAACGCTGTGGCAACGGAAGAAAAGTCGCCGAAACGCCGCCTAGCCATACCTTTGGGGGGGTAAGGGAGGCGCCCCGATCTGGAGCGTGACCTGCGACGTCTGGCCGACTGGCGTTGGACGAATCCCCTTTTCTCGGTCACAATAGAGAGGGAGAAACGATTCTCCCCCCCACGAGTGCGTTCCGCGAGGTGATCCATGGCTTTCCAATTCCTTTGCCCCCAAGGGCATCTGCTCCAGGGGGACGAATCGCAGGCCGGTCAGCAATGTACGTGTCCGTACTGCCAGACGCTTTTTCTGATCCCCGACGTACCGACCCCGCCGGCGCCCGACGCACCGTCGCCGATGCAGGGCCCGGCCGGTCCTAGTGTGGCCGATCCAAATGTGGCCGTTCAGCCGACCGCGTTTGGGGCCGTTTTCCAGCAGGCGGCCGATTTGCCGGTCGCGCCGGCCGAAGCTCCGCAAGCATTCGATCCGTTTCGGACGGTCGACCAGCAGTCCTCCGTTGCGGATTTTCCCGTTGCGGCCTCGCCGGCCGAAGGTGACGACGACGCCTTTACCGGCATTCACGCCCGCGGTCGTTTTGCCGTCTCCGGCGACGGGCCGGCCGAATTGGACGTCACCGATACCGGCGGCAGCGTGGTGCATATCCCGTGCCCCAACGGTCACGAACTGGAGACGCCACGGGAAATGATCGGTCAGGACGTCATGTGCCCCCACTGCCAGGCGGAGTTCCGCCTGAGTATGAAAAACAGCGTCGAGTACAAGCGACAGAAAGAGGAGAAGCTCGATCGGCGGGAGCGTCAGTTGGGCAAGACCTGGCTGTACTGGGCCATCGCCATGGCCGTGGTCGTGGTCAGCGGGATTATCGGCCTCATTGTCATGGTCGCTTCCAGCGGCTCGTAGCATGGCCAAGAAACACAAGCGGGCCATGCCAAAACACCCCGACAAGTCTCCGGTCGAGTTACCCGATGCCTCGTGGCGCCGACGATTCCGCGGCCGTTTGCGTCGCTGGTATGCGCGAAACCGGCGCGATCTGCCCTGGCGGCGGCGCGGCGACCCCTACGCAATCTGGGTCAGCGAGATCATGCTCCAGCAGACGCAGGTCGCCACGGTCGAAGCGTACTTCTCGCGGTTTCTCCAAGCGTTTCCCAACGTCGCCGCCTTGGCCGCGGCCGAGGAACATGAGGTGCTCCGGCTTTGGGAAGGGCTCGGATACTACCGCCGCGCCCGACAGATGCATCGCGCCGCCGGCCTGATCGTAAGGGAACACGACGGCCGGTTTCCCCGCGATCGGCAGACCCTCAACCGTCTGCCGGGCATCGGGCGTTACACGGCCGGGGCCATTCTTTCCATCGCCTTCGACCGGCGCGAGCCGATCCTCGAAGCCAATACCGTGCGGCTGTTCAGCCGGTTGCTCGCCTTTGCGGATGCGACGACCACCGCCGCCGCCGGGCGACTCCTCTGGGCCATGGCCGAAGCCGTATTGCCCCGCCGCGAAGTGGGTACGTTCAATCAGGCCCTGATGGAACTGGGCAGTCAAGTCTGCACGCCCCGGGCGCCCGATTGCCGGGCGTGTCCGGTTGGGCCGCTCTGTCGCGCGGCGGCCGAGGGCATCCAGGCCGAGATACCCGCGGCGAAGATCAAGCCCGAGTTTGAATTTCGCCGCGAGGTGGCGGTGGTCGTGCGTCGCCGGGGCCATGTCTTTCTGCGGCAGTGCCCTCCCGGCGAGCGCTGGGCCGGATTGTGGGACTTTCCTCGTGTTTGTATCGAAGCGGAAAGTCCGTCGGCCGCTGGCGAGGAACTGATCGAAAAGGTCCGCCTGCAAACCGGCTTGGTCATCGAGCCGGGCGCCCACCTGACGACCATCAAACACGGCGTTACCCGCTTCCGCATCACGCTGGATTGCTACCGGGCTCGCTACGTTTCCGCCCTGGCCCAAGAAGACGGCACCGGTCAACAACGCTGGGTCAAACCGGCCGAGTTGGCCGACTATCCGCTCTGCACCACCGGACGAAAGATCGCGAAGCTACTGGCGGGTGGTGTGAACACATGAGATGGGTGCCATGGGCGGCTTGTCCGCCCTTGCCCCAATCCCGGAAGACAAGGGCGGACAAGCCGCCCATGGCACCCGTCCCCTTCTTCAAGAATGGCCTTTGCACCTCTCGCCACCGACCGGGCGGAACACCGTTCGCAGCATCCAGTGCGTGGGCAGAAAGAGAACCAACGGCAACGCGACCATCACCAGGGCGAAGTATTGATGCGGCGGCATCCGGTCTTGCGGAGCTTCTTCGTTGAGGCCGAAGACGTAGTTGATATTGACCGGCAAGTCTTCATTATCCTTCGGCGCCGGTGGCGGCGGCATCCAGACGTAGCAGACCGTCATCAGTATCCAAGCCAATACGGTCCAATAGGGCAACGCCCGGCGATCGTAACCGAGCCGGTAAACGATCCACAGCAAGAACAGCGGCAGCCAGAAGTGGAAGAACGAGAGCCCGCGGATGAACATCGTGCGGGCATCGTCGAACTCGAACATGTAGGCGGTCATCCCGGTGACCGGCAACCCGACCAGCGAGCCGAGAAAGTCGACGATCCACAACGTCTGCGGCGCCAGGATCCCGACGGCGGGCATCGAAGCCAACAGCGGGCTTTCGAGCCACACGGCCGCCAGGGTCATAAACAGGGCGACGTCGCAGAAGTAGAGAAAATTGGTCGGCCCGTACATATACCAGTAACACGGCACCAGCACGCCGATAAAGGCCGTGTAGAGGATTTTCACCCAAAGGGGAATTCGCCGCTGCGGTGTTTCGCTTAACACGGCTTCGCTCGACACGGTTGGGGTCCTCCCGCCGACACTCACTCGGCTCCCCATCGCCGGCCGGTCCACACCAGCCGAACGCGGGAAGCACCGAATGCCATTGTCACCATGGAGCGATGGCGGTCAAGGGCGCCGATGGCGAGGCTGGCCGCCGACCGACCAGTCGCGCTCACGAAACCACGAATCCGGCCCGGAATCCGACGCAAACCCCGCATCGCAGGCGTGTTTCCGGCCCGATTTCCAGGGAGTCTGGGATTTCTTGGGGGGGAGGGCGGAAATTGCTTGCAATCCTCGCAGCCGTTACTAGACTGAAATGTGCGCCGTTTGAGTCGGTCGCGCGACATGGACCGGGGCTTGAACGGCTACATCCCGCCCGGAATCGAATCCGGCTCGTGTCCCGCCGAAAATCCACACCATCCATCAACAGGAAGAACAACCATGAAACGCGCCATTTGTACCCTTGCGACGCTGTTGCTGTGGGCATCGGCAGCACATGCCGACATCGTGGGCTGGAACTTTGTCACGGGCTTCGGAGGATGGCCCACGACCTATAACCTCGGCCCCGCCGAAGTTGCCGGTTTCACCGGCTTCGAGCAGGCAAATTGGAACAATCACGTCGGCGCCGGCCAAGGCCCCGCCCCTGTTCCGTTGAACGATTTGTTGGATGCCGGCGGCGCGTCGACCACGATCGACGTGACCGCGTTCACGCTCACGGCCAACAACAGTTGGAACATGCAGGACTCGGCCACGCCCAACGCGCGATTGGTCTCGGATTTCGCCGACCAGCAGCCCTCGATCACCTTCAGCAACATCGGCGCGCCGTATACGGATTCGGGCTATCGCGTGGTCGTCTACTACAGCAACAACGAGGGGCCAACGCAATCCACGCTGTCGATTACCGGATCGGCCGATGATGCGCTGAGCCGCCAGATCATTACCGGCAACACAGCCCAGGTGTCGTACAGCAACGTCGGCTGGGTCGAGGAAGCGGGCTTCCTGGCAGGCCCAACCAACGTGACCGTTTTCGACGCGCTGAACGACCCGGAATTCACCGTAGCCCTGACCGGCCCAGCCAACAACGGCATCAGCGCGGTGCAGATCGTCAGCGGCGTGGCGCCACCTTTGCCCGAGGGCAACGCCATCGGTGTCAATTACGTCAACGGTTTCTTCGGCAGCGCCTCCGCTCTATCGCCGGACGAGTCGGCGGGGTTCCTCCTCGTGCAGGAGAAGTGGAACAACGCCCAAGGCCAAGGGCAAGGTCCTCCCAACGCACCGCTCAACAACCTTCTCGACGACAACGGCAACCCCTCCACGGCCGACATCACGGCGTGGACCCTTTCATCCAACAACAGTTGGCGAGTCGACACGGGCGGCAGCACGGACCCCAACGCCAAGCTCAACTCCGACTTCAACGACCGCGAACCGTCGATCACGTTCGACGAAATCCCCTTCGATGAATACTCCGTCGCCGTGCATTACAACAATAACGAAGGGCCCTCGACGTCGACCCTTACGATTGACGGCGTGGTCGACGACTCTGTCTCTCGCCTGATCACCAGCGGCAACACGGGCAACACGCGATGGGCAGAGAACGGCTACATTGAGGAAGACGGCACGGGCGTCGGGCCGTCGAACGTGACGGTCTTCACGGGCCTGAACGACCCCGGCTTCACCCTGAACCTGACCGGTGCGAACAACAACGGCATTACGGCGATTCAGATCGTCAACACGGCCACGGCCGCCGTTCCCGAGCCGGCCACCTGGCTCCTGGCCACGATCGGCCTGTTGGCACTGGTCGCGTTAGGGCGCCGCCGCCGACGTCCTGCGTAATCGTTCTGCGCAGGATACCAAACCAACAGACCGGGGGGCCTCGTTACGACAGGCCCCCCCTTCTTCAGGTTCATCTCCAAATTCCGGGACGCCGCCGGGCGTTCCAACACGACACAGGGGCAGAGTACCGGTGCCTCTTCTCTGTGCCCCCGGATCAGAGAAGAGGCACCGGTACTTCCCGCGACACGATCATCCCGGAAATGGGAGATGAACCTTTTTCATCAAGTGTCGCCACGGCCCTACTCACGCAGCCCGGACCGTCTACAATGACGGCGAATCCCCCGATTTGACGAATAGGGAGATCCGCAGAAATTGTGCGATGGCGCTGCGAGGCCATCGTACGGGTTCTTGGACCCATCCCAAAACCTCTCAGGAGCAAAGTAATGACGGCTCGAATCCGACGCGAATTGAAACGGGTGGCTTTTGTCTCGACGCGGATTGCCGGCACCGACGGCGTGTCGCTGGAGATCGAGAAATGGGATCAGGTGCTGCGGCGGATGGGTATGGAGTGCTTCTACATTACCGGCGAGTCGGACCGCCCCGACGAGCGGACGGCCCTGATCGAGGAAGCCCATTTCAATCACCCGGCCGTGCGGGACGTTTCCCGACGCGCGTTCGGCCGGGAGTTGCGCTCGCCCGAGTTGACCAACGAGATCATGGCCCTCACGCGGGTGATTCGCGATAAACTGTCCGCGGCGATCCGGGATTTCGAGATCGACGGGATCATTGCCGAAAACGCGCTGACGATTCCCATGAACCTGCCGCTGGGTATCGCCCTGGTCCACGAGGTCCAGGAACAGCCCATCGGCTGTCTGGCCCATCATCACGATTTCCATTGGGAGCGCGAGCGGTTTCTGATTAACTGCGTCGACGACGTGATCCGGTTCGCGTTTCCGCCCGCCTTGGAGCAGATCCAGCATGTGGTGATCAATAGCATCGCGGGGGCGGAATTCAGCCGGCGGACGGGCCAGTCGTGCCGGATCATTCCCAACGTGATGGACTTCGCCAATCCGCCCGCCCCACCCGACGAATACGCCAAGTCCTTCCGCCGGGAAATCGGCTTAAGCGACGGCGATCTGCTCCTGCTGCAGCCGACCCGCGTGGTGGCCCGCAAGGGCATCGAACACGCGATCGAATTGGCTCGCCGCCTGTCTCCCGATCGGGCGAAGCTGGTCATCACGCACGCCTCGGGCGACGAGGGAGACGCGTACGCCAAACGGATCCGCGAGTTCGCCGAGTTGATGAAGGTCGACGTGATCTTTGCCAACCGCTGGATTGCCGAGACCCGAGGCACGGGCTCCGACGGCCGGCGATTGTTCACCATCGGCGACGCCTTCCCCCAGGCCGATCTGGTCATGTACCCTTCGACCTACGAAGGATTCGGCAATGCGTTTCTCGAAGCGGTCTATTTCAAGTGCCCGATTGTCTGTAACCGCTACGCGATTTACCGCACCGACATCGAGCCCTGTGGAATGCGGCCCATCCTGTTCGACGGTTTTCCCACCGACGAGACGGTCGACGAAATCCATCGCGTGCTCGGCGACGGTGCGTATCGCGAGGAGATGGTCGAGGAGAACTACGAGATCGCCAGCCAGTTCTTCAGCTACGAAGTGCTGGAAGAGGAACTGCGCCTGATCGTCAAGCGCCCGCACAACATCTACCGCTTGTTGGGCAGACGGCGGGAGGCGTAGAACATTGTAGCCGGAGTCGTGAGACTTCGGGGGATACTGCAATTCTCGCGAATCCGGCTACCGAGCGGCAAAAGGGGGACTCGCTGGCGGGTTCGTGGCGAAGGAAGCGGCATCAAAAACCTCCTGGCGGCACGGCTCTATGGGGTTCTGATTTTGACATGGCGATCTCGGACGCCCGGGACAGAATTTACGTGTCGGAAGAGGATTGCGGCGTATGCGTCGGAAAAGGAAGGTTTTCTGGGGCTGCCATGTGGCTTGGGTATTCGCAACCTGGGGCCGGTCTGCAACTTCGGGCGGATCGGCCTTCGCCAGACGCATCGAACGGCAGTCGAACAAAGGACCCTGGCGGTGTATACTGGGCTGTTGTGAGAATGTCCCTCGACTTAACACGCCCTCCAAGGCAAGAGCCCGAGAACAATGAGTCAAACCCGGAATACAATCAAGCGATGGTTATGGCAAGGGCTGAAATTGACCATTATCGTGGCCGTCGTTGGCTATCTGATCTACATCGTCCGGTTCTCTCCTGTTCCGGTAACCGGGCATCAAATCGAGCGTGGGGATATAGTTGCCGAGGTG
>JABMRP010000913.1 GCA_013202535.1 Planctomycetota bacterium | reverse complement strand
GGCAAGCCCTGGGCAACCGCCTCGGGTGTCAGTCCGAGTTGCTCTCCGCCGGCGGTGAGTTGCCCTTGGAACTGCTCGATCTCCGCTTCCAGTTCCCCGACCCGCTGCCCCAGAGAGGCAATCCAGGGCTCCTGCTCGGCGGTGGCCTCAATGCGGGCCGCTTGCCGCCAGAGGGCTTCGTTGATTCCCAGACCGGCGGCTTCGGTCTTGAGTTCTCCGTGCCGTTGTTTCAGGGTGTCGACGGCCTGTTCATGCCGCGTCAGTCGCGAGTTGAGCCCGTCGAGTCGCTCGACGGCCCCCTCGCCAATCGGTGGCAACGGGCCGAGGGCCTTGAGTTGGTCGTCCAAGTCGGCCCGATCCCGCCACCGGGGTGCCAAGGCGGCGGCCAATTGCACGACTCGGGTTTGATGATCGACTTCGGCCTGTGCTTCCTCCTGTCGCGTGACTTCCTCGTCGAGTCCGGCGCGTCGACTGGCCAACTGACCGAAACGCCGGGTCAGCGAGGCAAGCTCTTCGATCTCCCCGCGCAACTGCTCGCGCTGGGCCAGCAGCCGGGTGATCTGGCACGACGCGCTGTCGGCTTCCAGAAGCCCACGCCGCGAAGTTTCCAACGCCTGCATCACTTCGCCGAGCGATACGCGGTCCAGTCCGGCGGTCAGCCGGTAGAGCAACTCGGCCGCGTCCGTATCGCCGAGTGTGCCCAACTCCTGCAATTCCTTGAGCCCCACGGCGAAGACGTTCCGAAAGAGCGTCCGGTCGACGTCGCAGAGCAAGACCTTGATGAAGTGCTCGCCCTGGCGGGTTCCGTCGGCGGCCGTCAAGATCAGGTTTTGCCCACCGCCGTCTTCCTCGGCGTCGAGATGGCGGCTCACTCGGAACTGACCGCTGGCACCCGATATATCGACCGAACCCCCGGCGAGTCCACCGTTTACGGGGGGCAAGTATCGTTGTCCCTCGGGCGAGAAGTCGTAGAGCACCGAACGGATGAACTGCATCAGCGTCGTCTTGCCGGCCTCGTTGGGGCCGAAGAAGACGTTGATCCCCTCGGAAAACTGGTTCAGTTCCAAGCCGCTCCACACGCCGAATCCGTCGATCCGCAGGCCGGTGATTTTCACGATTGGGGCTCCTCCCCGCTCAACAGGTCCGCGCCCAACAGGGCCACCTCGCGCAACACGCTCTGTCGGGTCGCCTCGTCGGAAATCGCCACGATATCCGACAGCGTCCCGGCCAGTTGACGCTCGGAGAGATAGGTTTCCACTTCCAGCGGCAGGCTCGGATCGAGCTGAGCCGCGCGTACCGCCCGAAGAAACTCACCCCGAATCGTATCCTGCTCATACCACTTCGGCGGCAACACGGCCGTCGACTCGACATCCAGCGACAGGCTCCACGCGGCGGGCGGTCCGTAGCCATATTCGCTCCGCAACCACTGGAGCAACTCGCCGGCCAGTTTTGGCCCGCGGAGTTGGGCCAGAATCGGGCCCTCGCCGGCTACCGTCCAGCGGATCAGCAGATCCATCCGCGGCGCCGCGTCCACCAGTTCTTGTACCCGCCGGCTGAGTTGCCCCTGAAGATCCTCGCGGCCGGTCCCCTGGTCGACCATCATTCGTTCGTTGTGCCAGCGCACCACGTCGGTATGTACCAGCGAGGCTCGGACGTTGCGCTGGTGGTCCACCTGGACCAGAGTACATCCGCGGGGTCCCGACTCGGCCGGAGACCGTCCTTGGGGGGTGCCGGGGAAGTGGGCCACGCCCGACGTGCCGGGTAGCGTCGACCGAGCGTGACGGCCACCGAGCGCCCAGTAGTCGACGGGCCGCTTTTCGAGGTTCTTTGGATTGATCGATCCGTGGGCCACGGCCAGCGAGAACGGCCCATCCGGCGCCGGGTGAAAATCGCCGGTCCGAATCACTCCCCGTCCCGCACGACTGACGCCCATCACACAGGCCAGCGGCTCGTCGTCGCGAAGGTGTATGAACTGCTCGACGTGCCCGCGACCGAAAATGTGTACGTTTTCCGGCAAGGGCACGGCCGCCGGCCAGGCGTCGGGCGAATCGACTCGGCCGCCGGCCCAGTAGACTTGGATCCCCCGCTGGGCCAACCGCTCGAACTGCTCAACCAGAAACAACGGGCCACGGGGCCCGGTGCGCAGCGGATCGAGCAGATCGCCGGAGAGGACGAGAAAGTCGACCTCCTCGGCCAACACGGTCTCGAACACCCTCTCGGCGGCCCAATAGGGCGATTCGATAAACAGTTCGCGAAGATGGTCGGGGACTTCCCGCACCCCCCCAGGGGGTTGTTCCAGATGGAAGTCACCCGCATGGACAAAGCGAAACGGCCGGTTCGACATGGGCACCTCCGTGCGCACACGCGACGAAATTCATCGGGCTATCCGGGCACTCCCGCCGGAGAACCTAATCCCAGACATGGCAATACTATAGCCGCAATGTCAAAACGGTTCCATGGCGGTTTTTTGCCGGGCCTGGACGAATGGTGGGGTGTCACGGCTCCAACAGAAAGCAATAAACGCCCAGCAGATTCCGCACGTAGAGGCGGTTGCCGACCAAGGCGGGGTGCGACCAGACGTCGCGCTGGGTGGCGGGCACGTCTTGGAATAGATCGAGACGGGAAACGATGCGCAGGGC
>JABMRP010000912.1 GCA_013202535.1 Planctomycetota bacterium | reverse complement strand
ACTAGGGATTAGTCACCACGCCCGGGGGTTGCATCCCCCGGGTCGGGAAGCTGTGTCCGATCCGGTTGTCCCGGGCAGTGCAACTCCTGGACGTGGACGGATACGAATCATTGACAAACTCATTTCAAGAAACCTTCGTGACCTGAGACGACATGGAAATTAAGACATACCGTGCTGCCACGATGCATGACGCGCTGGCTTTGGTTCGGCGCGAGCTGGGGCCCGATGCGGCGGTCCTGCACACGCGTGAGATCCGCCGCCGGCGTTTGTTCAGTTGGCTCTCCGGTGCCCGGGAGATCGAGGTCACCGCTTCGGCCGGTGTCAACGTGCCGAGCCGCCTGTCGCGGCGGGCCCCCCAGCCATCGCGTCCGGCACCTCCTCCTCCTCCGTCGGCAACGCCCTCGGTTGCGGAGGAAGTGCAATCGCAGTTGAGCCATCTGCAAGCGATGATGCAAGACTTGTGCCAGCATTCGCGGCCCGCCGGTCAGCGCGACCTGCCCGAGGGACTCTTCAAGCTGTTTACCGATCTGATCGAAGCCGACTTGAGCGAGGAGGTTGCCCGTGAGTTGGTCGAACGGGCACGAGCCGAAGCGCCCGACTCGGAGTTGACCGATCCGGTACTGGCCAAGGCGGGCATCGCCCGGATGCTGGAAGCGGAGATCTCGATCGCCGGTCCGATATCGGTCGCCTCGGGACGCCGCCGCCTGGTGGCGCTGGTGGGTCCGACGGGCGTGGGAAAGACCACGACGATCGCCAAGCTGGCCGCCAACTATCGCCTGCGTGAGAAACACAAGGTGGGGCTCATTACCGTCGACACCTACCGTATCGCCGCCGTGGAACAACTGCGCACCTACGCCGACATCATCGATCTGCCGATGGAAGTGGTCTCCACGCCCCGGGAAATGCGCGAAGCGGTTCGCCGGCTGGACGACATGGATCTCATCCTCATGGACACCGCCGGGCGGAGCCCCCGCGACGATATCAAGATTCGGGAACTCAAGGCGTTTCTCACCGAAGCCGAGGCCGACGAAGTCCACCTCGTGCTCAGCAGCGTGGCCAGTGGGAAAACGTTGCGACAGACGGCCCAGCGATTCGCCGCGGTGGGTACCACGGCCTTGATCCTGACCAAACTCGACGAGGCAACCGGCCTGGGCGATCTGGTACCCGTGTTGCGATCGAGCGAACTGCCATTGAGTTACCTGACCAACGGTCAAAACGTACCCGACGATATCGAAGTCGCCGACCGTGGGCGTCTGACACGCCTCCTGTTGGGCATCGAGTCGGTCACTTAGCGAGAGTGAACGATCACCTACTGGTTCTCCTACGGCCTCCTATCCGAACAGACCCCGTTTCTCAAACGTCCCATGCACGATCAGGCCAACGAACTGCGACAACTCGTCATGCGGGATCAGCCGCGTCGCACGGCGGCGAAACGCCCCAAACTGGTCCTCGTCACCGGTGGTAAAGGAGGCGTGGGAACGACCACCGTGGCGGTCAATCTGGCCGTGGCCCTGGCCAGGCAAGGTCGCCGGACGGTGCTGGTCGACGCCGATCCGGCCGGGGGCGACGTCGCGACGCTCTGCGGGATCGATGCGCGTCACGATATCACCGATGTGTTGTCCGCCCGCCGCACCGCGGGCGAGGTGCTCCATCCGGGACCCGACGGCCTGCAATTGGTCTGCGGAGCGTGGGCTACCGATGACCTGCGCGAGTGTACACCGGGCGCCCGGCAACGGCTCATCGAGCAGCTCCAGAGGATTCGCCCGCGGGTCGAAATACTCGTGGTCGACGGCGGCAACGGATTGCATCGGAGTGGGCAACACTATTGGGCGATCGCCGACATCGTCTTGACGGTGACGGCTCCCGAGGCGGCGTCGGTCATGGACACGTATGCCGCGATCAAGCTTCACAGCGCCGGGGATCCCACGGCACCCGTCCGATTGCTGGTCAATCGGGCCCCCACCCGCGAGGTGGCCGAGGACGTCGGCGAGCGAATCGCCCGGGCGTGTCAACGATTCTTGGGGATCGAGTTGGAGGCGATCGTGTCGCTTCCCGTCGAACCGCAGGCGTCCGTGGCAGCCGAAATCCCGGAGCCGCTCGTCAGCGCCGCTCCCGATTGCCGGGTGAGCAAGGAAATTGAAACACTGGCCCTAACGCTGGCCGAAGCCTTGGCTCGTGCGGTGAGTCGAAAACCGACCGCCGGGTGCGTGCCTTCGGGCCCAATCCGCGCGGCGATTGCCGGCTAACCAACATGCCGGCTAACCCACTTGGCGGCACGAAAACGAAGAGGAGTTCCACGAAACAGAAGAATCCGGAAAATCCGCTCAACCCGCGGCGCCCTTCCTGCCGATACAATGTGCGTGGCTGTCGGTACGCGATAGCCTGTTAAGCTGTGACGAATTCACTGAGTTTAACGGCAAGTGGGAGGTCGATCGTGGCGCCTGTTTATGCAGCGATTCTCAGCGTGTTGGCCTTTCTGACGGCCATTGCCCGAGGCGTGCTGCACAACGGCAACCCCGATAGGATTCTCACGGTGGCTTGGCTGAGCTTGTTGGTCTTCGCCGCGGTCGGCTACTTCGCCGGCCGGCTTGCCGAGTGGATCGTCGACGAGTCGGTGCGGACACGGATGGCCGCTGAAATGGCTGCCGGAGAGTCGGTGCGGACACGGATGGCCGCTGAAATGGCTGCCGGAGAGTCGGAGCAAGAGGCCGAAACGGCTGCCGAAGCGGATGACCAGAGGTGATCCCACCGTCACGAACATCCCCACGCCACGCAACGGATTAAGAAACACCCCCCACGTCGCCGACGCCCACGGCTCGGTCCAAACATTCATGCGACTCGCCGGCCAAGAAGGACCTTGCGCCTTGCGGTGCCCTGACGCCGATTCACGGAGGAATACATGGTGACCACCGTCGCTCCCGAGGCTGTACGCCAGCTCTGGATCGAGTTTAAGAAGGATATGTCCAACCAGCAGCTTCGCAACCGTTTGGTGGAGCTCTACCTGCCGCTGGTAAAATACAACGGCGAGCGAATCTGGGCACGACTGCCCGACGGCGTCGAACTGGACGACCTGATCTCGGCCGGTGTCTTCGGCCTGATGGACGCCATCGACGCGTTTGATCTCGCGCGGGGCGTGAAGTTCGAGACCTATTGCGTGCCGAGAATCCGCGGTGCGATGCTCGACGAGCTGCGCACCATGGACTGGGTTCCCCGGCTGGTGCGCTCCAAGGCGAGCAAGCTCAACGAGGCGCTTCGCACGCAGGAAGCTCGGCTTGGGCGCCAGCCCACCGAGATCGAACTCTCCGAAGCGATGGGCCTGACCGTGCCCGAACTCGAGAAAATGATCCTCGACGCCAACGCCGTCAGCCTGATCAGCCTGAACAAGAAGTGGTACGAGACGGACAGCTACAAGGACGTCCGCGAGATCGATATCCTCGAGGACAAGAAGGGTGAGGATCCGACCTGCCGCATCCAGAAGACCGATCTGATGCGCCTGGTCACCAAGGGCCTCAACCGCAACGAACGGCTGATCATCATCCTCTACTATTACGAAGAGTTGACGATGAAAGAGATCGGCGCCACGCTCGACCTCTCCGAAAGCCGCGTCAGCCAGATGCACAGCTCGATCGTCCAGCGGTTGCAGTGCCAACTCAACCGCCGGCGGCCGGAGTTTGCGTCGTAACCGCCGCCTACGACACCTTCTCGATCCGCACCGCGCAGACTTTCGTCTCGGGGATCTTGGCCACCGGATCGAGCGCCGAGTTGGTCAGTTCGTTGGTCGGGCTCTCGGCGAAGTGGAACGTGGCCGAGACGACACCCGGCGGGCAGACGTCCGTGACGTCGACCTCGACGGTCATCTTGCCGCGGCGAGAAGCCACCCGCACCGTCTGGCCGTGTTCCACGCCCAGCCGTGTCGCGTCGGCCGGGTTGATCTTCAGCAGTTCGCGATCGTCCAACGCTTCGAGGCCCGCCACCTTGCGGGTCATCGTCGCGGTATGGAAATGGAACAGGCTGCGGTCGGTGGTCAGGATCAGCGGATACTTCTCGTCGGCCGTCTCCGCCGAGGGTTTATACTCCAAAGGCACGAACCGGCCCTTGCCGCTCGGGGCGGCGAACTTGGCGCCGTGCAGGAACGGCGTGCCCGGATGGTCCGGGGTAGGGCAGGGCCACTGCAATCCCTCGTTGCCGAGCCGATCGTACGAGATGCCTCCGTAGGCGGGCGTCAGCGAGGCGATCTCCGCCATGATCTCCGCCGGACCGGCGAAATCGAAGCCCGCGACACCCATCCGCTGGGCAATCTGGCTGGTGATCCAGCAGTCGGGCTTGGCCTCTCCCGGCGAGTCGACGGCTTTGTGGATCCGCTGCACGCGCCGCTCGGTGTTGGTAAACGTGCCGTCTTTCTCGGCAAAGGCGGCCGCCGGCAGCACGACGTCGGCCAACTCGGCCGTCTCGGTCATGAAGATGTCTTGCACCACCAGGAACTCGGTCTTATCGATCGCTTCCTTCACGTGGTTCGCGTTGGCCTCGCTGAGGATCGGGTTCTCGCCGATCAGGTAGATCGCCTTGATCTTGCCGTGATAGGCTGCGTCGAAGATCTCGGTATGCGTTAGTCCCACCGATTCGGGCAGGCTGCAACCCCAGGCCTTCTCGAATTTCTCGCGTACCTCGGGCAGGATCACTTTCTGGTAGCCGGGATAGACGTTGGGCAACGCCCCCATGTCGCAGGCGCCCTGCACGTTGTTCTGTCCGCGCAACGGGTTGACGCCCGAGGACGGTTTGCCCACGTTGCCGGTCAGCAGGGCCAGATTGGCCACGGCCATGACGTTATCGGTGCCGTGAATGTGCTGCGTGATGCCCATCGCGTAGAGGATGGCCGCCGGTTTGCTGGTGGCAAAGCAACGGGCCGCCTCGACAATCTTGTCGCGCGGCACCCCGGTCGTCTGCTCGACGAAATCCAGATCGAATGCTTCCAGCGATTCCTTGAAGGCGTCGAAGTCCTCGCAGCGCTGTTCGATAAACGCTTCGTCGGCCAACCCTTCGTCGACGATCACCCGCGCCATGCCCATCAGCAAGGCCACGTCGCTGCCGGGTTTCTGCCGCAGGAACATGCCGGCGAAGCGGCAGAGGTCGATCTCTTTGGGGTTGGCCACGATGAGCGTCGCGCCGCGGCGCACGGCTTCCTTCACGCGCAGGGCGATCACCGGATGGGCAACCGTGGTGTTGGTGCCGATGGCCAGGATACACGACGCGTCGCTGATTTCGGCGATGGAATTCGTCATCGCTCCGCTGCCGAATGACGTGACCAGACCGGCCACGGTCGGGGAATGTCACAACCGGGCACAGTGATCGATACTGTGCGTCGCCATCGCTGCCCTGGTGAATTTCTGCGCCAGGTAGTTTTCTTCGTTGGTACACTTGGCCGAGGCGATCGTGGCAAACTGGTCGCCGGTGTGCCGGGAGAAAGTCTCCGCGACCAGATCGAGGGCTTCGTCCCACGTGGCCTCCACCAGCCGGCCGTCTTTGCGGACCAAAGGGGTCGTCAACCTCTTGGGACTGTTGACGAAGCCCTGTCCGAAACGACCTTTGACGCAAAGGCTGCCCTGGTTTGCCGGATTTTCCGTATCGCCGCGGACGCTGACGATCTTGTTGCCGCGAACGCCCAGGTACATCCCGCAGCCGACACCGCAATACGGGCAGACCGATTTCACCTCGCGCGACGGCTGCTCCAGCGCCTTCGGCGCCAGCGCTCCCACCGGACACCGGACCACGCATTCGCCGCACGACTCGCACACCGACTCGGCCAGCGGTCCATTGCCAAACGTGCTCACCGTCGTGTCGAAGCCGCGGTGCGCGAAGTCGATCGCTCCCACTCCCTGGCGCTGGCCGCAGGTCCGCACACAGATACCGCAGAGTACGCACTTGTTGGAATCGTAGTTGAAGAACGGATTGGAGCGGTCGACGGGCACTTCCTCGGCCGTGCGGCGCAGACGCCCCAGTCGCCCCCGGTCGACGCCGACGTACGCGGCGACTCGCTGCAACTGGCAGTCGTCGTTCTGGCTGCATGTGAGGCAGTCTTCCGGATGATTGGCGATGAGCAGTTCGACCGCCGTACGGCGCACCGCGTCGATCAGCGGACTGCCGGTGGCGACCGTCAACCCCTCGGAGACCGGCGTGCGGCAGGCCGGTACCATGCGGCCGCCGATCTCCACCATGCACAGCCGGCAAACGCCGACCGGATCCAGATCGGGGTGATCGCACAGGTGGGGGATATAGACACCGCCGGCCAGGGCCGCCCGTAACACGGTCGTGCCTTCGGCCGCGGTGATCGCCAGGCCGTCTATGGTTAGCGTAACTTCGTTCATTTCGTTCAACCTACGTCCACGGATTCTTCGGAGAAACGTTCAATGGCCCGGGATTTATCTGGGCAGTGTTCAAAACACATGCCGCACACGGTACACTTCTCCTGGTCGATTTGGTGTGGTTCTTTCGGCTTGCCCTCGATCGCATCGACGGGACAGTTCTTCGCGCAGAGATGGCAGCCGTTGCACTTCTGCTGGTCGATGCGGTAGCCGATCAGGGCCTTGCACGCCGTGGCCGGGCAACGGTGCTGGTCGATGTGGGCTTCGTATTCGTGGCGGAAATAGCGGATCGTGGTGAGCACCGGGTTGGGGGCCGTCTGTCCCAGCCCGCAAAGCGAACCGGCCTTGATCCCCTCGGCCAACTCGACCAGCAGATCGATGTCGCCGGGCCTTCCCCGGCCGCCGCAGATGTCTTCGAGAATCGTCAACAACTGCTTCGTCCCCAGCCGGCAAGGCACGCACTCGCCGCAGGATTCCTTCTGGGCGAAATCGAGGAAGTAACGGGCGAAATCGACCATGCACGTCTCGTGGTCCATCACGACCATCCCGCCGGAGCCCATGATCGTGCCGGCCTCCTGGAGCGAGTCGT
>JABMRP010000911.1 GCA_013202535.1 Planctomycetota bacterium | reverse complement strand
GCCCTGGTGCGTGAGCGTGTTCGTCGACAACGCCGGCGTGATCGATTTCGGCGAGGGATATGATGTCTGCTTCAAGGTCGAGACCCACAACCACCCCAGCGCGATCGATCCCTACGGCGGCGCCAATACGGGCATCGGCGGCGTAATTCGCGACCCGATGGGTACGGGCATGGGGGCCAAGCCGATCTGCAATACCGACGTCTTTTGCTTCGCTCCGCCCGACATGCCCGCCGACGAATTGCCCAAGGGCGTATTGCACCCGCGGCGCGTGATGCAGGGAGTCGTCGGCGGGGTACGCGACTACGGCAATCGCATGGGCATCCCCACGGTCAACGGGGCCCTGTACTTCGACCCGCGATATCTGGGCAATCCGCTGGTCTATTGCGGCAACGTCGGCCTGATCCCCCGCGAAATGTCGTTCAAGGAGGTCAAGCCGGGTGATCTTGCCGTGGCTGTCGGCGGACGAACCGGACGCGACGGGATCCACGGCGCGACCTTCAGTTCGGCCGAATTGACGCACCAGAGCGACACCCTCTCCGGCGGCGCCGTGCAAATCGGCAACGCCATCACCGAGAAGATGCTCTTGGACGTGATGCTGGTCGCCCGTGACCGCGGACTCTACAACGCGGTGACCGATTGCGGCGCCGGCGGGTTCTCCAGCGCGGTGGGCGAGATGGGTGAGAAGATCGGGGCCGAAGTTTGGCTCGACCGGGCGCCGGTGAAGTATGAAGGACTTTCCTATACCGAGATCTGGATCTCCGAGGCTCAGGAGCGGATGGTCTTTGCCGTGCCGCCGGAGCGTTGGGACGAATTCTTCGCCCTCTGCGCCGCCGAAGACGTCGAGGCCACCGCGATCGGCCAGTTCGTGCCCACGGGAAAGCTGCTGCTGAAGTACAACGACCAGCCGGTGGGCGAGTTGACGATGGATTTTCTCCACGACGGTCGCCCTCCGGTCGTGCGCCATGCGACGTACGAGCCGCCGCCGGTCGTGCCGATGCGTTTGCCGGAGAGGTTTTCCTGGGACTATACCGCAGAGCTGCTGGCGATTCTTGGCTCGCTCAACGTGGCCAGCAAGGAATGGGTGATCCGCCAGTACGACCACGAGGTGCAGGGCGGCAGCGTGATCAAGCCGCTGGTCGGTGCCGGGAACGATGGCCCCGGCGACGCGGCCGTGTTGCGACCGGTGCTTGATTCGCATCGCGGCATCGTCGTCTCCTGCGGCATGAACCCCTGTTACGGTGATTTCGACACCTACGCCATGGCGGCCAGCGCGATCGACGAGGCGGTGCGCAACTGCGTGGCCGTGGGAGCCGATCCGGCGCGGATCGCCATCTTGGACAACTTCTGCTGGGGCAACACCGACCGGCCCGAGACGCTCGGCTCGCTGGTCCGCGCGGCCCTGGCCTGTTACGACGTGGCTACCGTGCTGAAAACGCCCTTTATCAGCGGCAAGGATAGCCTCAATAACGAATTCCGGCCCGAGGGTGCCGAGGAGCCGATCGCCATCCCCCCCTCGCTGTTGATTAGCGCCTTGGGCCAGGTCGACGACGTGCGGCGATGCGTGACGATGGACTTGAAGGAGCCGGACAACCTCCTCTACCAGGTCGGGCTAACCCGCAATGAGATGGGCGGTTCGCATTTCACCCAGGTGCAATCAGTCGGCGGCGGGCAAGTGCCCCAAGTCGACCCCCAGCGGGCGCGAGACACGTTTGCCACGCTGCACAAGGCGATCGATGCCGGTCTGGTTCGCAGTTGCCACGATCTGAGCGAAGGCGGGTTGGCCGTCGCCGCCGCCGAGATGGCCTTCGCCGGTGACCTGGGCGCCCGGCTGTTTCTCGGTCAGGTGCCCCACGACCTCGAACCCGACGACCGGGCGCGGGCCGAGCTGAAAAAGTTGGCCCGAAAAGTGGGCCGCGAGGAACTCCACCCCCTGGCCACCTACCCGGAAGCCACGACCATCCTCCTGTTTTCCGAATCGAACACCCGGTTTCTCTGCGAGGTGCGGCCCGAGCAGGTCGACGGTTTCGAGGCCGCCATGGCCGGCTTGGCGTGTGGATTGGTCGGCGAAGTGGTCGACTCGGGCCAGTTGGAAATCATCGGGGTGCCGCGTCCTCTTCCCGACGACAACGACAACCCCACCGACGAAATCGCCGCGCCGCTGGTGATCGAAGCTGAGTTGAACGCCTTGAAGGAAGCGTGGCAAAAGCCCTTGCGATGGTAACGCCACTTTACACGAAACCCCCGAACCCCAGATTTCCGATCCATCCATGACACGCCCCAGCGTTCTCGTATTACGGGCCCCGGGCACCAATTGCGACGCGGAGACGGCCTTCGCGTTTGAGCGGGCCGGTGCGCGGGCCGAGATGTTGCACGTCAATCGCGTTCTGGAGAACCCCGAGGTGCTCCAGGGATTCCAGATCCTCTGCCTTCCCGGCGGGTTTAGCTACGGCGACGACGTGGCCGCCGGGCGGATCCTCGGCAATCAGATCCGGCACCATCTGGCCGACCGGCTGGAAGCATTCAAGGCGGCCGAAAAGCTCATCCTGGGGATCTGCAACGGATTCCAGGTGCTCTTGAAGTCGGGCCTGCTGGATGAGGGAAACCACGAACGGCAACCGACGGCCACACTGGCCTGGAACGACTCGGGCAAGTTCGAAGATCGCTGGGTGCAACTGGCCGCCGACGGCTCGAAGTGTGTCTTTCTGCGCGGTATCGATTCGATGTATCTACCTGTGGCCCACGCCGAAGGGAAGTTCGTTTGCGCCGATCGTGGAGTGTTCGAGCGGCTGGAAACCGCCGGGCAACTCGTGCTGCGCTATCGGCCGCTGGATGGGCGCGAGGCAGGCGCTGCGGTGCCGTATCCCGACAACCCCAACGGCTCGATGGCCGATACAGCCGGGATGTGCGACGCGACGGGCCGCGTGCTGGGAATGATGCCCCATCCGGAGCGTCATATCGACGCCACGCACCATCCCCGATGGACGCGCAACGAGGCAAACAACCCGGGCGACGGACTCGCTGTTTTCACCAACGCGGTGGCCTACTTCGCGTAGGCCGGCCTGCTCAGAACACGCCGGCACCGAAGGAATCATCACCGGATCGCGACGGCTCGGTCCTGGCGTCCGACGCCTTGTGCGGCCCGCGAGGTTTCTCGGCCGGCTGGATTTGAGCCTGAGACGACGTAGCGACCGGCTGGACTTGATCCTCCGGCGGCGCAGCGGCCGGAGCCGGCGGAGCACTGGGCTGGGCCGCGGGAGCGGACTCGGCGGGGGCGTGGTCGAAGTCGTCGTAAGTCGACACGTAGTCGGGTTCGACCGACATCCCCATCTCCTCGGAAAATGCCTCGATGACCCGCTGCTGAATCATTTCGCGGCACGCCGAGTTGATCGGGTGCGCGATGTCCGCGTAGAGTTTGACCCGACCGTCTTCGTCCTTGACGCTCGACTCCTGCCTCATGCGAATTCCACATTGGTTGCAATGTGCCGCCCGGAGGTGGTTCTTGCAGCCGCAGTTCGGACAGTGAGAGGTGAGCTTGCGACTGGGCATGGCCACGAAAGGCCCATTGGTCCCCTCGATGATTTTCAGGTCGCGCACGACGAAACTGTCGTCGAACGTGATCGAACAGAAGGCCTTCAGTCGCTCGCCCGGCTCTTCCATGAGTTTGATGCGAACCTCGGTGATCTCCACGGCGGTCCCTCCTTAAACGGCGGTCGATCTATCGACTCGCTCGAACTGCGTAGGCCGTACCGATACCGGCAGCCTGTAAACGCCCGGCCATGCGACGTG
>JABMRP010000910.1 GCA_013202535.1 Planctomycetota bacterium | reverse complement strand
TGGCCGAGATCCAGCGAAGCCAGTTGCGTGTGGACCTCGCCCGGAACGTCGTCGAGACACGACGCGTCGAACTGTTGACGAAGACGAAAGAACGGGGGATATTCGGACATTGGCGGCGAGACTCCTGGGGGGTTGGTGAAAGGTGTATCGTACCGCCAATAGATCGGTTTTGCCAGTGCTTGCCTTGGTAACCCGAAGCGTCAGCGAGGGAGTCCTTTACATCCTCGCTGACGCTTCGGGTTACTAAGAGGCACTGGAAAATACCCGACCAAACGTGTAGAACGCCTTTCGTTCTTCCCTTTCCACTCTGAGGAAAAGCTTCCCATGAAACTACGGCTGCTGGGTACCGGCGGGTTTCATCCCACCGATTGCCGTCATACGCTCTGTTTGATGATCCCCGAGTGTGGCATCGTGCTCGACGCGGGAACGGCCATGTATCGCGTCGGGCGGTTTGCCGAGACGCCGCATTTGGACATCTTTCTCAGCCATGCGCATCTCGACCACGTGGTCGGGTTGACGTATCTCCCCGACGTCGCGCGCGAGCATCCGCTGGGGCGGATTACTGTCCATGGGCTGCCGGATAAACTGCACGCGCTGGACGAGCATCTCTTCGCCGGGGACCTGTTTGCGGAAAAGCCGGAGTGCGAGTTTCGCCCGCTGGCCGAGGAAGTTGCCTTACCACAACAAGGGCGGCTGACCCACTTCCCGCTTGCGCACCAGGGCGGCTCGGTCGGCTATCGGCTCGATTGGCCCGGGTCGAGCATGGCCTACGTGACCGACACCACGGCCTCGCCCGACGCCGATTATCGGCAGCACATCGCCGGCGTCGATCTGCTGGTCCATGAATGCTATCACAACGACGACCGCGCCGACTTGGCCGCTCAAACGGGACACAGCAGCATCACCGCCGTCGCCCAACTCGCCCGGTCCGCCGGCGTCGGCCGATTGGTGCTGGTCCACGTCAACCCATTGGCCGACGCGGCCAACCCCCTCGATCTGGCCGCGGCCCGGGCCATCTTTCCGGCCACCGAGGTGGGGGAAGATCTCATGGTGGTGGAGTTTTAGGTTGGATTGCTCACGAACTAATGAAAACCCGAAGCGTAAGCGAGGAACGACCGGCGAGTTCCCTCGCTGACGCTTCGGGTTACCATGACGCCATCACTATCAAACCTCCCACTCTCCCTATCTTCACTTGACTCCAGATCGCCAAATCGCTACAAATCGCGGCCTCTCTTGGCGGAGGGCGGACGATTTCCCTTGGCGGGGTGCAATGCGATGTACCGGCGACACGGCAATAAGCTGGCCTTGGTCTTTCTGGTTTGTGATCTGACGGTCACGGCCGGGGTCTGGTTGGCGGCGTATTTTGTGAGGTTCGGACTCTGGGATTCGCCCCGGGGCGTGCCGGAGTTTCGATTCGTCCTGACGGCACTGCCCATGCTGTTGGTGCTGGCGGCCGTGGCCTATCGGCTTTGTGGTTTGTACGAAGTGCATCGGCTTCGGCAGTTGCCACGGGAGTTGGGAGTCGTCTGCAAAGCCAGCGGGTTGTTGTTCTTGCTGGCCATTACCGTGGCTTTCTACCGGCGCGATCTATACGAGTCGCGTTTGGCCTTGGGATTGTTCTTCCTGCTCAATGCGATGGCTCTGACCCTGGCGCGGCGCGTGGTCTGGCGGGGGTTAAAGCTCTGCCGCCAGCACGGCCTGAACTACGGCCGGGCGGCTATCGTTGGCTCCGGACGCACCGGTCGGCTCGTTGCCCGAACGATCCAGAACAATAGTTGGACCGGCCTGGAGGCCGTGGGATTTGTCGATATCCCGAGCAAGGTCGAGCCCGATACCTTGCCGCTGCTGGGCGACGTCGACCAGCTCGACCGGATTGCCGCCGAGCACGATATCGACCATGTGTTCATCGCGCTGCCCACGTCGCGCTACGGCGAGTTGGCCGAAGTGTACAAGGTCCTCTCGGGCATGCTCGTCGAAGTGCAACTGGTGCCCGAGATACCCAACCTGACCGGTGTGCGCCCGAGCATGTTGGAGATCGACAACGTCACGTTTCTCGGCCTGCGACAGAATCCGCACCACGGCCCGTCGCGGGTGGCCAAGCGGATGATGGATCTGGCCGTCGGGAGCGTGGCCCTGGTGTTGCTCTCACCGCTGATGCTCGTGCTGGCCGCGGCGGTCAAGCTCTCCAGCCAGGGGCCGGTCTTCTATCGTCAGGTAAGAACCGGTTTGCGCGGACGCCCCTTCTCGATGCTCAAGTTTCGCAGCATGGGCAGCGACGCCGAGCAGTCGACCGGCCCGGTATGGACCCGTCGCAACGACGGCCGATGCACGCGATTGGGCCGGCTGATGCGGCGCTGGAGCCTCGACGAGTTGCCGCAGTTGTTCAACGTGTTGGCCGGCGACATGAGCCTCGTCGGGCCGCGGCCGGAACGGGAAGTGTTCGTGGAGAAATTCCGCAAGCAGTTGCCCAGCTATGCCCAACGCCATCGCGTGAAGGCTGGGATGACCGGTTGGGCTCAGGTTCACGGCTGGCGTGGCAACACATCGCATCGGCGTCGCCTGGAATGCGATCTCTACTACATTGCCAACTGGTCGCTCTCGCTCGACCTGCTGATCCTGGCAATGACCGTCTGGCGAGGCTTGCGCCACCGCAACGCCTACTAGCAGCCTGTCCCCTTTTTCAACAGGCTGCTAGCCCGGATGATTCATGGCCCTGGGAATCGCGTAACACACTGTCGTAGCTACGTTCGCCAGAACGTGGTCGTAACCCCTGGACTCGCCCCACGTTCTGGCGAACGTAGCTACAGAGCCATGAATAATCCGAGCTAGTTCCTGTCAGGAAAGTTTTTGATCTCGAAAAAAGTCGGGGAATTCGCTCGCGGGTGGGGTTGAAGATTTGAAGACTTTGCGCGAAAACACGGTGAATGCTACAACACTCGGTTTCCGCCGATCAAATCTTCGCC